>JAKBCI010000246.1 GCA_021807965.1 Actinomycetes bacterium | reverse complement strand
GATCTCGACCGACGCGAAGAAGGCGTCGAGGTCGACGTGCAGGACGGGCGCGTCGTCGACGGTCGGTTGGTCAGTTGGTGAGCTGGACACTGCGAAACGCTTCGCCATAGGCCACACCGACCGGACGGCCAGCCTGTTCGGCCCGACCGTAGACGACCTCGCGGATCTCTTCGAAGTCGCCGCCCAACTGGGACGCATGCGCCAACACCGCCGCGGCCTTGCGGTCGATGGTTCGCGAGATATCTACGACGACGTCCGGCTCCTGGGTGCCGCTCAGCAGTAGGTGTCGCACTTGGTGCGCTGGGCCGAGTTCGGGGAAGTACAGCGGCATCGCCGCGGCCGGCGCCACTGCGTCGAGCAGCGCCCAGCCCGTCTCACGATGGTCGTGGTGGTTGACGTACACCCCGGCGAAGAACGTGGCGGTCGGGTCGTGACTGACGACGACGTCGGGTCGCAGGGATCGGATCAAACCCACCAACTCGCCACGCAACACCGTGTCGTTGACCACGTCGCCGTCGGGGTGGTCGAGACCCACCACGGATTCCACGCCCAAGAGCTTGGCCGCCGATTCGAACTCCGCGCGACGGACGCCGCGAAGCGACTTCGCGTCGGTCTGGCCGCTGTGCGATCCCTTGGAACCATCACAGACCACGACCATGTGGACTGCACAGCCCTCGCCCGCCCATTGGGCGAGCACCCCGCCAGCGGCGACGTCAGCGTCATCAGGATGCGCGTAGACCGCGAGCGCGCACTGGGGCTGTAGGCGCAAGTTGCGCATGTCAATTCCGCAATTTTGGCGCGGTCGACTTGACGAGCATTCCGATCTCGCGCGCGAAGTCTTCCGTACCCTCGAAACCCTTGTAGACCGATGCGAAGCGAACGTAGGCGACATCGTCGATCGGTCGGATTGCGTCGAGCGTCGCGCGGCCAATCTCCTCGCTCGACACGTCTCGGTTCAAGAGGCGCATGGACTCTTCAACGGTCGCTGCGATCCCCACCATGACGCTCTCGTCGACTGGTCGGTTTTTGCACGCGGCGCGGATACCCATCAGGATCTTGAACTGGTCGAACGGTTCGCGCTCCCCGGATCGCTTCACGACCACGAGGCCGACCTCCTCGATCCGCTCAAAGGTTGTGTATCGCTGGCCACACGCCGCGCATTCGCGCCGACGACGAATCGCCACGCCGTCTTCGGCAAGGCGGGAATCGACCACGCGGTCGTCATCAGCCGAGCAGTAGGGACAACGCATCCCCGTCACGATACACGCAAAATTCGAGAAATTATGGTATAAGCACGTGCTCACCGGGGACCACCACATTCGAATGCAGCTCCTTGATGAGCGCGCGCCGGGCCAGTGCCGGGTCGAGCGGATTGGCGAGACGCGCTATCGACTCGACGGAGTCGCCCACCTGCACGACGTAGACCATGCCCGAGGCGAGCGTCGTGCCGGTGGCCAGATCGGTCGGTAGTCCGCTGCCCGTTGTGCCGCCGAAGGCGTGACCGGGCCACGCGAGCACCACGAGTCCGAGACCCACGGCGATCGCGAGCAACGCGCGACGTCGCCGGCGCAGACGACGAGCCCGAGCGAGTCGACGACTCGCGAGCGGCACGCCCGATCGCCAGGCCACGCTCGATTGGTCAACGAGGCGCAGGTGGGGACTTACTGGCGGACGGATCTCGTACTCGGTCAGTGCTACTGCGGACACCGCTACCTCCTTGACGACGAACACCTGTTCGTATTCTAGCGAACAGGTGTTCGTCTGACAAGGCCTCGATCACAGACTCGCAGTGGCGACACTTTCCCTGATGGCACGGCCGACCCGACCGAAGTCCGTCCACGGTCGGCGCCGGCGCCTCGTTCGCAAGGCGTCCGATACCTCATCGATGGTACGAACCATCACGATCTGATGTAGTCGTACGAGCCGCGCGCAGTCGCGCGCGAGGTCGGCGTCGGGGTGATCGGCCGAATCGGTGACCTGCCCATCGCTCACCCAGATGAGCGGTTCGCCGGGGCGCCGATGGGCGAGCGCCCAGCGCAGGACCGGCCCGTCCACGCCGTTGCCGACGTTGCCCCTCGGCACCTGGGCGAGCACGCCGCCCCGGTCGGCGAGTACCCAGGCGTTGGGCGTCGTCCCGTGGTCGCCCGGCCGATGGCTGTAGCCGACGACGAGGGAATCAGGGGCGCGTCGAACGAGCCCGGCCAGCGTCTCTTCGTCGAGGTCCATCGAGCCGGACTGGTCGATCACCACTACCCCACCGTGTCGACGCGACGGCGACGCGAAGACTCGACGCTGCTCGTCGGTGAGAAGGCGACCGGGATAGGCCAAGACGACACCGCTCAACGCCGGCCGGCGGTGGCGCACGCCACCGGTACGCGCACGAACCTTCATCGTCGATTCGGCGAAACAGAGATCGGCGAAGTGTCCGCTCGGTGGCCGACGAGCGCCGGGTTTGAGCGAGCGCTTGAAACGTCGAAGGGACTCGGCGTCGCGCGGGAGCCGGGCGTCACTCACCGAAGTCACCAAGCGCGCCAAGGGAATCGTGAACTCGCCGTAGCCGAGGGGGACGTCGTCGACGCGCGCTAGCGTCGCGCCCAACTCGTCGGCGCTCGCGTTGCGCACGATGGCCTTCGCGCGCGCGGCGACCGCGCGAAGGGGCGCCACCCACGACGGATCGCCACGACGGATCCCGGCCACGAAGTCGCGTTCGGCCCCGGTACCGAGCACCGCCAGCAAGAAGCACACCGCCTCTGACCAGTTTTCACTACACGCGAGTCGCTCACCCCCTAGCCGTTCGCTCCCGTCGCGCAACTGATCGGCGTCAAAGCCGAGTCGCAGGAGAATCGTGTTGACTCGCATCTCCTCGGCGCATTCGAGGGCGCGCGCCGAGATATCGGCGACGTGGTCGAGCCAGTCGCAACGATGTGGACTCACGCGCACGTGGATCAACTCGTGAGCGCGCACCACCCGCGAGCGCTCGTCACGTTCCCAGGGCACCTTCAGGACGCGCTGGGCCAAGT
>JAKBCI010000245.1 GCA_021807965.1 Actinomycetes bacterium | reverse complement strand
GCGCACACTCGGCGGCAAGGATCTCGTCGCTAAAGGCACGTGGCTCGCTGTGAACGAATTTGGCGTCGTGGCCGGGCTGACGAATACGCCGTCGCTCGGGGGACCCGATCCCGCGAAGCGTAGCCGGGGCGAGGTGCCACTCCTCCTCTCGGCGTACGCCAGTGCGCGATAAGCCGTCGAGGTCTTCGTGGAGACGGCGCAACCCGGTACGTACAACCCGGCGAGGCTGCTGGTGGGTGATCGAGAGCACCTGTACTACGTGGAGCTCGCCAACGGTGACCATCCGACGGTGTTCGAGCTCGCCCCGGGCTTGTACATCCTCGAGAACGCGCCGCTCGATGGATCATCGAGCAAGGCTCGTTTCGTCGACGAGCTCCTGGGCGCTTCGTCCGAGGACTCCGAGCAGCTGTGGCGCGCTCTGCCCGCGGTAGTGGCGAGCCACGATCGGGGAACGCCGACGGCGACGGAGCGGGCGCGGGCCTCGGGACTGACACATTGGTCAGCGACGCGGTCACCGTGCGTGCACACGGACGGCTACGGCACGCGGTCATCGATCATGGTGCGAATCGCGAACGAACGTGACGCGCCAATTGAGATTCGCGCCTGCGACGGGCCGCCGTGCGTCACCTCGTTTCGAGACGTCACGACACGGTGGTCTCGATGACGTTGGTGAACGAGGTTGGTCGCCGGTGATCCGCCGGGGCCGGTTCTGGATCGCGGCGAGGCGAGCACCCTCTCACTCGTGATTGTGCCACGTGGCCAGCGAACCCGTGGATACGATCACCCAGCCTTCGCGCGGGGCAGTGCTTCGTGAACATCGCAAATGCGCAAGTCGTTGCGATGTCGCATCGTGGTGGTGAGGTGGCCGACGACTGTGGGGTACTGCGCAGCTGACCGGCTCAACTGCATTTTGCGGCGAGTGCACAAAATTCTTGCGAATCTGCACGGGGCGATCGACTTGAGCACGGGTACGGGCGACGAGCGTGTCGCCCCAACGATGCAGCGCTGGGGGTTCGGGGTGCCGATGATCTTGGTCACGTGGTGGACCTCACCCGCAACCTGAGCTTCCATGTGGACCTCACCCGCAACCTGAGCTTCCATCAGGTCGCGGGTGTATCTTCTGGTGCGGCCAGCGGGTCTAGCGCCGTGGATGGAAGAGCCAGAAGCGCGCACCGGTGGGATCGGCTACGCGAGCTGCTCGCCCGAGCCCTCCGTTGAGCGGCTCGGTGATGACGGCTCCGCCGAGCGCCGTCACCGCCGCGACGGACACGTCGACGTCATCGCACTGCCAGAACACCGACCACGACGGCACCTCGTCGGGCTCGAGCGATTCCACTTCATCACCGATGCCGGCGATGGGCCGGTGGTTGTCGAGGTCCATGAAGCCGGCGTAGTGATGCCCGTCGTTCTCTTCTTCGAGCGGATCCCATCCGAACACGGTGCGGTAGAACGCGACCTGCCGGTGATAGTCCGGGACGTCGATGGCGATGAAACTTGGGGTACCGTGCTCGTGGATCGCGGTAAAGCCGGCGAACGTGTTGGGCTGCCAGATCCCCGTCACGGCCCCCAACACGTCGATGATGACCGCTTGGCTGCCGAGGTCGGCGATGGGCGTCGCGGCGAGCGCTACCGTCGCGCCATGAGCGGTGGCGAGCTGCGTAGTGCGCTCGACGTCGGTCGTCGCGAAGAACGGCCGCCACGTGTCAGTGACGCGATCGGAACCCACTTCGCCCATCACCCCGGCGATGGGTGCGCCGTCGCGGGTGAACATGAAGTAGCCGTGGTACTCGGCCGCCGGCTCGCCCGCTTCCCAGCCGAACAGTTCGCTGTAGAAGCAACGACTCGCCTCGACGTCCGAGGTAAGCAGGTCAACCCAGCAGGGTGCACCGAGCGGCGCGGTGTCTCGAGTCGCCATCACGCTCCTCAACTGATCGAAAGTGGCCTCTGGTTGACCGTCGCCTAGGAACCTACCGTATTTTCACGCGGGTGGCGAGCGTTCCGCCACGTTGGACGAGGTGCCGTCTCTCATCGCTAGCGGCGAGGTCGTGGCGCGTGACGCGTCGACGTCACCGGTGAGTCGCGTGATCACGAGGCTGGCCCCTAAGCCGGGTGTCGAGGCGTTCCCGACCGGGTGGCGCTGGCCGGCTCCGCGAACTCAGCCGCCATCGATTTCGACTGCGAGGGCGCGTCGTCGTCGCGTGACGAGCTATCTCGCCGACGATCTGCTGATCGCGACGCAACACGCGTTGGAGGTTGGCGCGGCGGTTGAACTGTCGTGTCGAGACAGGTGGCGCGACGGCGCCGTCGCGGCTCCTCATCAGTAGAATCCGGGCGTGCTGCCGCTCGAAACACCCGACCTGACCGCGCTTGAGCTACTCGGCTCAGTCGCCGAACTGGGTAGCCTCGGACGTGCCGCTAGTCACCACCACCTCTCCCAGCCCGCAGTCAGCATGCGAATGACCCAGCTAGAACAACGACTTGGGCTCACCCTACTCGTGCGAGACCCCTCGGGCACCCACCTCACCGCGGCGGGTGAACAGATGATGACCTCGTGTCGACGCGTACTCGCGGAAGTCGAACGCATGATGGCGACCGCGGAGGCGCTGCGAGCAACGCAGCAGTTACGACTGCGCGTCGCGGCGTCGTTGACGGTCGCTGAACACCTCGTCCCGACGTGGCTCGGGACGCTCAGTAGTGAGTTCCCCCAGCTGGCCTTCGCCTTGGACGTGACCAACTCCGCGGGCGTCGTGACTCAGGTTGAGCACGGACTGGTCGATATCGGATTCGTCGAAGGTGAACCCGATCGACTGGCGGGCGTGGAGAGTGAAGTCATGGGGACTGACCGACTCGTCGTGGTGGTCAGTGCGCAGCATCCGTGGGCGCGGCGAACTACGCCCCTCTCGGGCGCGGAATTGGCGTCCACCGAGATCATCGTGCGCGAACCCGGTTCGGGAACCCGTGAGATACTCGAGGCCGCGCTGGCCCCCTTTGGTGGCCTCCGCTCTCGTCTAGCCCTCGGGGCCACCGC
>JAKBCI010000009.1 GCA_021807965.1 Actinomycetes bacterium | reverse complement strand
TTGGCCCGGCAATTGGCGACCGGCGCATCCCCCCCGGCATCCTCGAGCGCGGACTTCTGCTACGACTTCGCTTCGGTCTCGATCTCTACGTCAACTACCGACCGTTTCACGGCGTCGCCGGCTCGCTGGCGTCGGGTTGTGATTTCGCGATCGTGCGTGAGAATACCGAGGGTCCCTACGCGGGTGAGGGCGGCGTGCTTCGCCACGCGACGTTGCACGAGGTTGCGACTCAGGGATCAGTCAACACCCGGTTCGGGGTCGAGCGCTGCGTGCGCTTCGCCTTCGAACGCGCGAGCCAGCTCCCCAATCCGAGGCTGACCCTGGTGCACAAGACCAACGTGCTGACCTTCGCCGGCGATCTATGGTCGCGCGTCGTAGCTGAGGTGGGCGCCAATTTCGAGTCGGTAGCGGTCGACTACAACCACGTCGACGCCGCCTGCATCTACCTCGTCGAGGACCCGAGCCGCTACGGCATCATCGTGACCGACAACTTGTTCGGGGACATTCTGTCAGACCTGGCCGGGGCCGTCACCGGCGGCATCGGTTACGCGGCGAGCGCCAACCTCAATCCAGCGCGCACCGGCGCGTCCCTCTTCGAGCCGGTGCACGGTGCCGCACACGACATCGCCGGGACCGGTTCGGCCAATCCGTTGGCGGCGATTTCCTCGGCCGGCCTGATGCTCGATCACCTCGGCGAGTCAGACGCCGCGCGACGGATCGCCGCGGCGGTGGCAGACTTTACGCGAGACGAGATTGCCGCGGGGACCGCGGCCGTCACGCAACGACTGATAGAGAGGTTGTGATGCCCATAACACCGACGGAGAAGATCTGGATGGACGGCGCGCTCGTGGACTGGGCAGACGCGACCACCCACGTCCTCAGCCACGGCTTGCACTACGGGACCGGGGCGTTCGAGGGCATCCGAGCCTACAAGACTCCGACGGGCGTAGCCATCTTTCGACTCCGTGAGCACATGGCTCGACTCTTGCGCAGCTGCAAGGTTTTGATGATCGACGTGCCGTTTTCGCTGGACGAACTGTGCGACGCGGTCGTGGCCGTGGTGCGCGCGAACGACCTCGTGAACGGGTGTTACATTCGTCCGCTCGTCTACCTCGGCTACGGGGAGATGGGGGTGAATCCCCTGCCCGCCCCGGTGAACGTCGCCATCGCGGCGTGGCCGTGGGGCGCGTACCTCGGCGACGACGGCTTGACCAACGGGGTGCGCATGAAGATCTCGTCGTGGCAGCGCCACGACTCCAACGCGATGCCCACGGCCGCCAAGGGAACGGGCATGTACCTGAATTCGGGCCTCGCCAAGATCGAGGCAATTAAGGCTGGTTACGACGAGGCGATCATGCTCGGACCCGACGGACAAGTTTCGGAGTGCACCGGCGAGAACCTGTTCGTCGTGCGCGACGGCGTGCTGCTCACGCCGCCGTCCTCAGAGGCGGGAGCACTGCCGGGCATCACCCAAGACACGGTCATGCGGATCGCAAGCGACCTGGGATTCACGGCCCGTTTCGAGACGATGATTCGCACCGACCTGTACCTGGCGGACGAGGCGTTCTTGACGGGTACGGCGGCGGAGGTGGTCCCGATCTCGTCCGTCGACGACCGGGTGGTGGGCGATGGCAAGCCGGGACCCATCACTACGACCATTCAGGCCGCCTACTTCCAGGCGGTGCGCGGCGAGCTCGACCGGTACAACGGCTGGCTCACCGAAGTGTGATTTCGTCGGGCGGTAGTCTCAGTAGGTGACTCAGCCGACGTTCGTTCCCGTTCCCGCAGCCGGGGAGGTGCGCCCCATTATGGCCACGCCCACTCCCGAACTAGCGCGTCCGCCAAAGGCCGGACTCCAGCGATCACCGCATCCGTTCGCCGGGCGGGGGGCTGGGACACCCGCTCCCGACGCCGGCTACGCACTCACGATCGCCGAACGCGAGGTGGCCAAGCTCCCCTTCGTGCACGAGCATGACCGCCACGACGTCGCCGTTGGTATCGCCGTCGTAGCCGCGAAGCGAGCTAGTCTCGTCGGCCGCGGGCCGACGCTGTCGGACGTGCGGATTGCACTCGACCTGTTCGAGCTGGCCGACGGCCTTCCCATCGACCACCATCGCGCCAGCCCGTTCGCAGGTTTGGCGCACAGCTACGTTGCGCAGCGCACCTTCGCGGACGCGGTGGACGGGAACCGCCTCGTCGCGTCGGCGGATCGCTGAGTCGCGAGGAGAGGAACGACCATGAGTTTCGTGTTGACTGATGAACAACGGGCGTTTCGCGACGTACTGCGAGCATTCGTCGATGAGCGAATCGCGCCGTACGCCGCCGAGTACGACCGAGACCAGGTCTTCCCTCAGAAGAGCTTCGACGCCTGCGTTGAGATGGAACTGCCGTCGCTCAGCGTGCCCGCCGCATACGGCGGGGCGGGCGCCGATATGGTCACCCAGGCGATCATGGCCGAAGAACTGGCTCGAGCGTGCGCGTCGACGTCGGTGACGATGTTGATCTCCAAGCTCGGCATGCTCCCGGTGATGAATTTCGCGTCCGAGGAGATCCGTCACGCCTACCTGCCGCGCATTGCTACGGGTGAAATACAGGCCAGCTACTGTCTCTCAGAGGCCGACGCCGGGTCGGACGTGGCCGCGATGCGCACGCGCGCCGTGCGCGACGGTGACGAGTACGTGATCAACGGTTCAAAGTACTGGATCACCAACGCTGGGGTGTCCGATACCTACACGGTGTTCGCGAGCACCGATCCGTCCAAGAAGGGTCGCGGCATCACCGCCTTCTTGGTCGAGCGAGGGTGGGGTGTTGAGTTCCCCAAGCACGAGGACAAGATGGGGCTGCGCGCCTCGCCTACCGGCGAAGTGGTCTTTCGCGATGTCCGCGTTCCGGCCACGCACCGGATCGGTGCCGAGGGCGACGGTTTCATGATCGCCATGCACACCCTGGATCGGTCACGGCCGACCATTGGTGCGCAGGCCGTCGGCATCGCGCAGGGGGCGATCGACTTCGCCGCGCAGTACATGATGCAACGTCGAGCGTTTGGCGGACCTATTAGCGACTTGCAGGGACTGCGATTCATGCTCGCGGACATGGCTATTCATACCGAAGCCGCTCGCGCGCTCGTCTACCGGGCGTGCGCCGCGATCGACGCGGGGGACCCCGACCACAACCTCAGCTATCTGACGGCGTCGGCGAAGTCATTCGCGTCGGACACCGCCATGCGCGTTACCACCGACGCGGTGCAGCTGCTCGGTGGGTACGGCTTCACCAAGGAGTTCCCGGTGGAGCGGTTCATGCGTGACGCCAAGATCACCCAGATCTACGAAGGCACCAACCAGGTTCAACGCGTGGTGGTGGCCAAGCACCTGTTGAAGTAGCGACATGTCGACGCTCGGGGGTCCGTCCGACGTGCTGCGCCGTGGTCTCGCGACGCTTGACCCCGACGCTGTTATGGCGGTTGTGGCGTCACTCGATCTGCGTTCGAACAGCAAGATGTCGCCAGCGGTGGGCATGCCGCTACGAGGTCTCCAGCAGCGTCGTGACGTCGCCGCGTTCGTGGCGAATGCGCCGCTACCAGCGGTTCGAGCGCTTCTCGAACTGTTGGTAGCGGCCAATCTTGACCGCATCGTGGCCTTGCTCGGCGAGCACGCGCAGGATCCCACCTTCGACCAACTCAGCCAGGCGGTTGATGCGCTGCGCGCCGGGAACGTGCCCGATCGCGAGATCGCGGGGCTACTCGCCTTCGCAATCGGCGAGCAGTTCCCAGCGGGACCCCACTGTCGCAGGATTCTTGAGGGTGATCCGGCGTTCCACCTGCCCGACGTGGTCGCCGCAGACCGCGCCCGCGACCTCCTGGCTCCCAAGAGCGTCGACCCGGCGGTGCGCGAGGCTCGTCGGCGTCGGCGCGAAGCAGCCAGGGAGAAGAAGGCGTCGCCACCACCAAAGCCCACCAAACGGTCGCGCGTCGACCGTCCTACGTCGATCGAACCTCGACGCGTACCTCCGATCGCCGTTCCCGAAGTCGGTCGCCGGCGCTTCACGCTCACTCCGGCCGAAGCACGTGCCTTCGATCCTGATCACCCCCAGGTGGGGACGGTAGTCATCGCGGAGATCCCGTTTTCGGCCGTGGACCCCGAGATTCCCGAGGTTCGGACCAAGGAGCGACCCGTCGTCATCGTGGCGGCGTCGACGCCGACGCCGACGTCGACGCCGACGTGGCTGGTGCGCGGGATCTACTCGAACCCCGCTCCCCATCGCCAGCTCTTTGGTGCCTGGCGTCGCCTGGGTCTTGATCACGTCTCCTACATCGGTGATGAACGCCACGTCGTCTCGCTCGCCGCACCCGGCTCGGAGATCGGACGCCTGACCGACGCGGAGTGGAACTCGATCTGGTAGGTCGTCAACGTCAGCGCGGGGGTGGCGCGACCTACCATCGAGGCATGCACGACTTCGCCACGATCATTGAACCTTTCCGCATTCATTCAGTCGAGCCATTGCGCATGACCACCGCCGCGCATCGCCACGACGCGATTGAGTCCGCGGGCTACAACCTATTCAACCTGCGTGCCGAAGACGTACTGATCGATCTGCTTACCGATTCGGGCACCGGGGCCATGTCGCGAGACCAGTGGGCGGCGATACAGCACGGCGATGAGAGCTACGCCGGCTCGCCATCGTGGTTTCGCTTCGAGTCGGCGGTGAAGGATCTCTTCGCCTTTCGCCACGTGATTCCCACTCACCAGGGTCGAGCCGCCGAGAAGATTCTCTTCACGGCGCTCGGCGGCGTCGGCAAGGTAGTTCCCAACAACACGCACTTCGACACCACGCGGGCCAACGTCGAGGCGACCGGCGCTAAAGCACTCGACCTGGTGATCGACGAGGGCCACGACGCGTCCCTACTCCATCCCTTCAAGGGCAACATGAACGTCGACAAGCTCGATCAACTCCTGGCGGAGCGAGCGACGGACGTACCGGTCGTGATGGTGACCGTGACGAACAACTCCGGCGGGGGTCAACCAGTCTCGATGGCCAATCTTCGTGCGGTGAGCGAGACCTGTCGTCGCTACGGTGTTCCGCTCTTCCTAGACGCTTGCCGGTTTGCCGAGAACGCGTGGTTCATTCACGAACGCGAGTCGGGCTACGCGGACCGCGAGGTCGCTGACATCGTGCGCGAGATGGCGTCACTGGCGGACGGGATGACCATGTCGGCCAAGAAGGATCCGTTTGGCAATATCGGTGGCTGGTTGGCCCTTAACGATGACGACCTGGCCGAGCGGTGCCGCAACCTTCTGATACTCACCGAGGGCTTCCCGACCTACGGTGGTCTGGCCGGTCGCGACCTGGAAGCGATTGCTCAGGGGCTGCGCGAGGCGGTCCAACACGACTATCTCCGATACCGGATCCGCTCCACGGCGTACCTGGGCGACGCCCTCGATCGGGCCGGCGTGCCCGTCGTGAAGCCCATCGGAGGTCACGCGGTATACCTCGATGCTCGTGCGCTGCTCACCCACGTCGCGCCGTTGCGCTTTCCCGGTCAGTCGCTAGCGGTCGCGCTTTACCAAGCCGGCGGCATCAGGTCCGTGGAGATTGGCTCCGTGATGTTTGGACGGCGTCCTGACCGGAGCGAGCAACCGGCAGCGATGGAACTAGTTCGCTTGGCCATCCCGCGGCGAACCTATACGCAAAGCCACATCGATTACGTGATCGAAGTCGTGACCAGCGTCGCGCGCGACGCATCGTCGCTGCCCGGCTACCGCATGGTCCACGAACCCCCGGCCCTACGGCACTTCACGGCGCGCTTCGAGCCCATCGTTTAGCGGGGCCCGATCTCGGTAGCGGCGTACTTGGCGAAGGCCCAGTACGACACCCGCAAACGCGAGCAGTAGGGCGGCGCCTTGAACTCCGAGGGATCCGCTGTGGGAGTGCTGGCCGAGCAGGAGTCGCTCGTCGAGGGCGCGCACGAGTCCCCAGACCGTCATGGCGACGGCCGAAATAGCGCCGACGATGCGACCCAGCCCGCGTCGTTCGAGGGCGAGGAGCGTCAGCCACAACAGGCCGTCCTCGAGTCCTTGGATGATCGGGACGGGGACTCGCTTACCCACTTGGCCGACGTAGTGCATGCCGAACCACTGGTGAGTCAGGTGACCGCCACCTTGCACCATGAACTGGGGGCCGAGGAAGCGACCCAGTGACCACCCGGCGACGAGCGCCGGCAGGAGCGAGTCCGCGAAGCGGGCGAGGGACGAGCCGGGCCACCAGCGCCGCTGCAGGTAGAGTCCTACCGGCAGCGCGAACCCAATGCCGCCGAAGCTCGAGAGCCCACCCTGCCAGACTTCGAGCCATCGCGCCGGGTGGTCGGCGTAGTAGCTCCAGTTGGTAGCGACGTGCGCGGCGCGGGCGCCGACCAGGGCGCTCACCACGATGGCGCCGGTGAACTGTCCGTAGCGCGTGAGGTCAAAGCCCGCTCGCGCCAGGCGCCGGCGGCTGTAGAGGTAGGCGACGTACGCGGCGATCGCGAGGCCGAAGCCGTAGACGTGGAACGTCAGCGGACCGAGGTGAAACGAGGTGGGAAAGGCGCTCACGTCCTAGGCGCGAGGGCGACCGGCGCCAGCGAACCCGTAGCCCAGTCGTACGGGCGTGATGTGCACCGTGTAGCCCGCCGAGGGGGCCTCGATCATCTCACCGTGGCCGAGGTACATGGCCACGTGCTGATCGCCGTTGTAGCCGTAGAACAGCAGGTCACCGGGCTGCAGATCGATCAGCGGCACGCGCATGGTATCGGCAAACTGGGCGCCTGAGTAGTGCGGCAGAAAGATGCCGGCCGCGTCGTAGGCGAGCATCACGAGCCCCGAGCAGTCGACGCCGGACCGTGAGGCACCTCCCCAGACGTAGGGGACGCCGAGGAACGAGAGCGCCGCGCGAATGGCGATGTTGGCTCGCGAGTCTGGCGGCGGAGCGGGGAAGCCGGCGATTGGCTGGGCGTTCTGCAGAGTGCTCGCCGACTGCGCCGCCGCGGCTGCTTCTTCTTGGCTGATGAAGGTGGCGATTTGCCCCTTCACTTGGCTGAGCGTGTTTTGGAGCGTGGCTTGCAGGAGCTTGGCCTCGTGCAGTGCCGCCGCGGCCGTGCGCGCCGCGTCGGCGGCTTGGCGATCTTCGGCCGCGAGAATCGATCGTTCCTGGGTCAGTTTGATGCGGTAGTCCTTGAGGTTGGCGATCGTGGTCGAGACGTTGCCGGCCGCTACCTGGTTGTAGACGTTGGTCTCGCCGATCGTCGTGGCGCTCGACGAGAACATCGGATTGTTGCTGGCCGCCGAGCCGTTGGTCACGTAGGCGAAGATCGCGTCGGCTCGCAGCTGCGCGTTTCCCTTGACCACGTCGCGTTGGATCTGGGCGACGATTTCTTTAGTGTTGGTGATCACGTGGGTTATGTTGTGCAACTTGATGAGGGTCATGTCGTACTTTTGCCCGAGGTAACCCACGCGACCGTCGATCGTCTGAATCTGCTTGTACAACGTGGCCGCCTGGCCTCGGGCGCTTGAGAGGCTCGCCCCCGCCGGCGCGGAGACGACGGTCATCAGTGCGGCCGACACGAGCGCGGCTATCGCCGACCATCGCCCTAGCCCCTGAGGCGGCCGCGGCGTCGAGAGGCGCCTGGGGCGCTCGACGTCAGTCACGGTGGCCACGCTACCCGTTGGGGCACGTCCTGGGCTCGCCGATTTAGTAAGAGTTCTACAAAGTACCTGATCGATGGCGACTTGCGGGGAGGCGATACCTGTACCAACGATGCACGATGCTGGCGGCAAATAGGCTCGTGCGCATGTCAGCGCGCTCACGACAACTGCCTCGTCGATCCTGCCTCTCAACACCTGGTTCGTCGGATCGTTTTCTCGCCAAGGCCCCGACCGCGACGGCGGACATGACGTTCCTCGATCTCGAGGACTCGGTAGCGCCGAACGAGAAGGTAGCGGCTCGGGGAAAGGTCGTCTCAGCCATCCGTGACCACGACTGGGGCGAGCGAGTGCTCTGCGTGCGCGTGAACGCGTGGGATACGCCGTGGACCTACGGCGACGTCATCGACGTCGTCGCGAACGCCGGACCGCGCCTGGACGAGGTCATGCTGCCCAAGGTCCAGTCGGCGGCCGAGGTCGTCGCGCTCGATCTCTTGCTCACCCAAGTGGAACGCAACGCGGGGCTACCAGTTGGCCACGTTGGCATCGAGGCGCAGATTGAGACCGCCCGGGGACTGATCAACGTGGATGAGATCTGTGCGGCGTCACCGCGCCTCGAGACCATCATCTTCGGTCCCGCCGACTTCGCCGCGTCGATCGAGATGCCCGTGCTGACCGGTGGCGTCGCGATTCCGGACTACCCGGGCGATCACTTCAACTACGTCTTTTCGAGGATCCTCATGGCGGGACGGGCCAACGGCCTGCAGGTTATTGACGGGCCATTTCTCAAGGTTCGCGAGCTGGACGCGCTGCGCGAATTCGCCCAGCGCACGCGGATCTTGGGCTACGACGGCAAGTGGGCCCTGACTCCTGATCAGGCCCTTGTGCTCAACGAGGTCTACTCGCCGACCCAAGAGCAGTTCGACCGGGCGTGGAACATCCTCGAAGCGTATCGGGTCGCGACCGAGGAGAACCGTACGGGGGCCGTGATGTTCGGTGACGAGATGATCGACGAGGCGAGTCGAAAGATGGCGACGAAGTTCGTGACCCGAGGCGAGCGCGCGGGGCTGCGTCGTACGGTCGGTTGACGCTGGGCCGTCGACATCGCGAGCCGCGCTCTCGCCGTTGGCGCGCGATGGTTCAGCCTCGATCCACTAGTCGGCGGGCAACGACCTTGAGGCACAGCGTCTCGTCGGCTCCCTCGAAGATCGACAGGACCCGTGCGTCCACGAAGTAACGGCTAACCGGATACTCCTCGGCGTAGCCCATGCCGCCGTGTATCTGCATCGCCTCGCGCGTCACCCACTCCGCGGCACGGCAGACGTAAGCCTTGGCCATCGAAGCCTCCATCGACCCGCCGCCGTCACCCATGAGTTTGGCGACCGCGAGCGCAACTTGGCGTGAACACTGGATGACGGCCGCCATGGCGCCGAGTTTCGCACGCGTCAACTCGTAGTCGATTATCGGCGCGCCAAAGACCCGGCGATCGCGGGCGAACGCGACCGCTGCCTCGTAGGCCGCCTGCATGACGCCAACGGCCCGGGCGGCGGTTTGAATTCGGCCATTCTCGAAACCCGCCATCTGGTAGTAAAAGCCTCGTCCGAGGCCATCCTCGCCGCCGACGAGGTGGTCGTCGGGCACGAACCAGTTGTCGAAACTCACCTCGTAGGAGTGCATGCCCCGGTACCCGATGGTGTCGATGGGCCGCCCCTCGAGCCGCCCGCCTCGTTCGTCGAGCTGCATGAAGCCGCTACTGTCGCCGCGGTCTTTCTCGACGAGGAACAGCGAGAGTCCGCGATGAGCCTTGACTCGATCGGGATCGGAGCGCGCGAGCACCACGAGGACGTCGGCGCGCGCGGCGAAGGTGCACCACGTCTTGGTTCCCGTGATGAGCCAGCCGCCATCGGTGCGGGTGGCCGCGGTGGTCAGGCTCGCGACGTCACTGCCGTAATCCGGCTCGGTGACCGCGATGGCGGCGAGCACGGAGGCGTCGGCCACTCTCGGTAGCCAGCGCATCTTCTGCTCCTCGGTACCGCCAGCGAGCAGTGCTCTCGTCAAGATCTCGGGACGTGTGATGAGCGAGCCACCGATACCCAGGCTCGCTCGCGACAGTTCCTCGGTCGCCACGACCATCGCGAGGTACTCCGACGCGTCGCCCGTGGCGTCGCCACCGTAGGCGGTCGGGATCGACAGGCCGAAACCACCCAAGTCGCGTAAGCCATCGATGACCGTCTCGGGTATGTCGCCGTTGGTCCGATGTACGTGCTCGGCGTGGGGACGAATCTGGTCCTCGGCGAAACGGCGAAAGTGCTCGCGCACCATGGCGAAGTCGTCGCCGAGGTGGGGATCGCCGGGAGACTCCGCCAGCGCGGCCAGCGTCGACGGCTCGCGCTGGCCGGCGACGAAGGTCGCGAAAGGAGCAAACCAGTTCGCGTCGACGCCCCAGCGGTCTTCTCGTCCGAGCACCCGTTGGTGGAGGTCGCTGAGCGCGATACCGAGGAACGCGGCTACCAGTGCTCGTTCGGTATCGCCGACGCCGGCGTAGTCGAGGCTCTGGCGCGCTGTCTCAATGGCGCTAGCCCCGTGGGCGACGTCGTAGGCCAACTGTTGTTCGACGTCGGGACCGCCGCGTGCTCGCAACTGAGCCACCGCGCCATCGACGACGGCTCGGGCCCGGTCGACCAGTTCGTACAACATCGCCAGGTCCGGCGTTCGATCCGCGGTTGACATAACTGTAAACTACCGGCTCGCGGCGTAGCCGCGATGGCCCGGGATAGGCTGACCAGGTGAACGTGACGATGCTGCTGGCGGATTCGGCCCAAGTGGCCGACGGCAAGTTGTACATCTTAGGTGGCGGCTGGTCGGTGACCGGACCCGACCCCGTACCGTCGGCGGTGGCGGTCAAGGTCGGCGTGGATGCCCACGAATTCAACGTCGAGCACCACTGGGAGTTGTTCCTGGAGGATGCTGACGGCCGTCTCGTCCAGTTCGAGACGCCCGAGGGCATGCAGAGCATCGAGGTACGCGGCGACTTCTCGGCGACTGACCCGGTTGGCGTGCCGCTCGGCACACCCGTCGACGTCCCCATCGCGGTCAACTTCGGACCGATCCCGCTCAATTCTGGTTCACGATTCACGTGGCGCATGGTGATCGACGGCGAGAACCTACCCGGGGCAACCGCGTCCTTCACCACGCGACCCGCGGTCGTCGAGTAACGCCTCAGTTGGGGCAGACTAGGGCGATGACCACGTTCGACAGACCATTTGGCCGCTACCTCGAAGACTTCGTCCCGGGCGACGTCTATCGGCACTGGCCGGGCAAGACCATCACCGAATCGGACGATCACCTCTTCTGCATGATTACGATGAACCACCACCCGCTGCACACGAATGCGTGGTTTGCCGAGCACGAGAGCGTCCAGGGCCGAAACGTGGTCGTCGGCAACCTGGTCTACTCCCTGATTCTCGGCATGAGTGTTCCTGACGTCTCGGGTGCCGCCATTGCCAACCTCGAGGTAGAGAGCCTTGTTCATCGGTTTCCGACCTTCCACGGTGACACCATCTACGCGGAGACGCGGGTGCTCGAGGTCTCGCCGTCCGCATCCAAGCCGGACCGAGGCGTCGTCCTCGTGGAGACCAAAGGATTCAATCAGGATGGTCGAGAGGTCTGCTACTTCCGACGTCGAGTGATGGTCTGGCGAAGCGAGTTCGCACCGGCGCGACGGCGTCCCTACGGTGACGACGTCTGGACCTAACGACCTGGCGGCGTTTCGACGAGCTCTTCGGGCGTCGTCGGCGCAGCTGGCGCGTGATCTCCCGTGGATTGGTGCGAGCGACCCGTGGGCGATTCTGGTTAGCGAGGTGATGCTGCAGCAAACACAGGCGGCTCGAGTCGTCGAGCCGTGGCGCCGATTCCTGCACGCGCTGCCCACCGTCCGGTCGTGCGCCGCGGCCCCTCGCTCGACGGTGCTCGGCCTCTGGCGCAGCCTCGGATACAACCGGCGCGCCGGGAACCTGCACGACGCGGCTCGAGTGATCGTGCGAGACCACGACGGGCGCGTTCCGGCGCAACCGGCCACCCTGCGTACGTTGCCGGGGGTGGGCTCGTACACGGCCAACGCGGTGGCGTCGTTCGCGTTTGGCGTACCGGTCGGCGTACTCGATACCAACGTCGGACGAATTCTCGCCCGCGCAATTGAGAACCGTCGGCTGACGCGAGGCGAGGCGCAGCAACTGGCTAACGAGCTGGCGTCGCGGCGCCACAGTGCGACCCACAATCAGGCGATGCTCGATCTGGGCAGCCAGTTCTGCGTGGCCGCGCCGCGGTGCGAGGATTGCCCGGTCGTGAGGCGTTGTCGTTGGCGCCGCGACGGCGGCGCTGATCCCGCTCCCCAGAGCGCGGCCGTTTCGGTGCGCCAGAAGCCATTCGAAGGTTCCGATCGCCAGCTGCGCGGTCGGATCGTGGATGCCCTGCGCGATGGGCCCCAGCGCCGCGATGGTCTGCGCCACATCTGTGGGACCGAACGGGAACGGCTCGCTCGATTACTCGACGACCTCGTTGGCGAAGGTCTGGTTGACGTGACATCCGCGCTGGTGAGGTTGGCGGGTGATACTCGGAGTCTGGCCGGGTGAACGATAGCGACCGGTAACCTCGCGATCGTGACGTCACCCACCATCGAGGCTTATAAAGAGGTGGTCGGCCGATTCGTGACCGGCGTCGTGGTCGTGACGGCCGAGACCGACGACGGCCCCGCCGGCTTCACCTGTCAGACGTTCGGCTCGTTGTCGCTTGATCCTCTGCTCATCACGTTCGCCGCCGCCGTCGACGGTCAGTCCTGGTCGCGGGTGCGGGCCCGCCGCTGCGTGGGCGTCAATATTTTGGCCGATAATCAACTCGACGAGGCCAAGCGTTTTGCCACGACCGGAGCGGACCGGTTTGGCGCGGGACAGTGGAGACCCGGTCCGGCCGGATCACCACTGCTCGTCGGCTCGATCGCACACCTCGAGGGTCCCATCGTGGCGGTTTCGCGCCACGGCGATCACGACGTGGCGGTCGTTCGCGTCGACTTCGTGGCGTCGTATCCGGGCCGGCCGCTGATCTTCTATCGGGGGGACTTTGGGGGACTCGCGTCCTAGGTGCGACGTCACTACGCTTTTCGTGGGCGGCTAGCGTAGCCGCACGAGACCGGTAGGTGGAGTTCGATGACCGTAGCGATTGGTGTGGTAGTCGCGGTGGTGGTCATTGCGGCACTCGGTGCCTCGCTCGCTTTCGCGGGGCGCCGGCGGGACGAAGCCACACGTTCATCCAGTGGCCGGACGGTGCTCGAAGATCCAGCGCCGCCCTATCAGTCGGCGAAGGGGTTTCGCCTCCTTGATGGATCGGCGCCCGCGCCGCGGCACGCGCCCGCGCCGCTACGCCTCGAGCCGTCCCACGAGTACGTCTTTAGCGACCCGACGGTGGGATCCGACGAGGTCGATGTCGGGCCGCATCGTCACGACGTGCAGTGGGCACTCGAGCGTTCCGCCCATCGCTCACCACTCACGCGACGCCGACGGCGAGTGGTGTTGGCTCTAGTGATCGTCGCCGTTCTCGCCGCCGGGGTATACCTCCACTTTCGCCATTCGTGGTTCGGCGGTCAGTCGAACTCGGGCGCACCCGCGTCCACGAGAGCACCCATCGAGGCGTCCCCGACGACCGTGGTCAGGGTCCCTCTCACGGCGACGCGGTCAACGACGGGCGCGTCAGTTTCGGCGAACGCCACGTTGCTCATTCGCGTTACGTCGACGGTGACGCTATCTCGCCGATGATGAACGCCAATATCTGTGCCTCGTCTCGCCAGGCGTCGTAGCGCCCCGACGGACCACCGTGTCCGGCGCCCATCTCCGTCTTCAGGTACGCGACGTTGTTGGCGTTGAGATCGCGGAGCTTGAGTACCCACTTCGCGGGTTCCCAGAACCCAACTCGTGAATCGTTGAGTCCACCCGTGGCGAGGATGTGGGGGTAGAGGCGAGCGCTGCCGTCGTCGTTCGTGGCTCGGAGATTGTCGTACGGTGAGTACGACTTCATGGTTCGGTACACGGTTGCGCTGGCATCGGGGTCGCCCCACTCCTCCCACTCACCAACGGTTAGAGGAAGCGAGGCGTCGAGCATCGTGGTGAGCGCGTCGACGAAGGGTACTTCGGCCACCACGCAGCGAAACAGCGCCGGCGCCAGGTTGACCACGGATCCCATCAGCAGCCCACCCGCCGATCCACCGCGCGCAGCTAGGTGCTCGGGGTCAGTCCACCCGTCGGCGACGAGGCCGCGAGCCACCGTGACGAAGTCGCTGAAGGTGGTGGGCTTTTGGGCGAGCTTGCCCATCTCGTACCACGAGCGGCCCATCTCGCCACCGCCGCGCACGTGCGCGATGGCGAAGATGACGCCTCGGTCTAACAGTGACAGTCGAATGGACGAGAACGAGGGATCAATCGAAATCTCGTAGCTCCCGTACCCGTACAAGAGCAACGGCGCTGCCTTGAGCGGGCGCAGCGAACCGTCGTCGTAGACAACCACATCTCGACGAGCGACGACCGAGACCGGGACTCGCTCGCCGTCGCTCGCTTCGAACCAGAGTTGGCCCGTCACGTAGGCGTTGGGGTCGTAGCCGCCGCGAACAATCTGTTGCTTGCGAACGAGTCGTTCGCGCGTGGCCACGTCGACGTCCGCGATCAGGTGCGGCGTCACGAGCGAGGTAACCGCGACGCGCACGAAACCCGTGTCGAACGTGGGATTGGCGCTGATCGCCACCGTGCTAGGTCGGTCGACGCCGTCTACGAGCCACGATCGCCCGAGCAGGTCGCCACTGTCCAGCCCCGTGGGGTCTAGTGGCACGACGCGCACGGCGGCGCAGCCATTGTCTCGCTCGCTGACGACGAGGTGCGACGCGAAGGCGTCGACGCCATCGAGTCGAGTACCCGGCCGATGCGCGATGAGTTCGCGCCAGTGGTCCTCGGACACCGGTCGACCCATCAACCGAAAATCCGTGGCCTCCTCGTTAGTCACCTTCAGCCACCACCGAGTGCCGTCGGCGACGACCGCGTGCTCGATGCCGTATTCGATGCCGTGGCGTCGCTCGTCGATGGTCCGCAACGGTTCGGTTGGCCGGTCGGCCGCCACGTAACGAACCTCGGTGGTCGTGGACGACGTGATTGAGACGACTATGACCTCGTTGTCTCGGGATCGACCAACCGACACCGTGAACTGTGCGTCATCTTCTTGATAGACGAGCACGTCGTTGGATGGCGTGGTACCCAGTTCGTGGCGCCACAGCTGCCACGGTCGCATCGCCGGGTCGACGCGGGTATAGAAGACGTGGCGGCTGTCGGCGGACCACGCAAAGCCGTAGTACACGTCGTCGAGCGCTTCGGGCAGCGATTCGCCTCCGGTTAGTGAGCGGATGGTGACGCGGTGACGTTCGTCGCCGTCGAAATCGGTGCCGACGGCGACCCAGTTGTCGTTCGGACTGACGTCAAAGACACCGACGGACAAGAAATCGTGGCCCTCGGCCTCGCGGTTTTCGTCAAGAATGATCTGTTCGTCAGGGAGCGTTTGCAGCGGATCGATGAGTGGTGGCGTCGCGTCATCGGTCCTCGCGGGGACGCGACAGCTGATCGGGTAGTTGAGTCCCTCACGGCTACGCTCGAAGTACCACCACGTGCCGCGGCGAACCGGCACCGAGATGTCGGTTTCTTCGATGCGCGTCTTGATCTCCTCGAACAGCTGGTTTTCTAGTGGCTTCAAGTGAGCGAGTTCGCTCGCGAGGTAGTCGTTCTCGGCGCGAAGGTGCGCCAGCACCTCGGGGCTGTCGCGGTCCATGAGCCAGTAGTAGGGATCAACACGGGTGTCCTCGTGTCGAGTGATGGCGTGGGGGCGTTGGGGGAGTGAAGGTGGTTGCGGCACTATCCCACTCTGCCAGTAATTTTGGACAGGGCCTGTCGACAAGTTAGTACTATGGCCGTAGGGGTAATTGGTTCCCAAAGGAGCGACATGACGATCGACAACTTGGACTTCAGTCGGTATCAGTTGGGCTGGTCCGACGAGCAGGTCCCGGTCTTCAAGCCCAAGAAGGGTTTGAACGAGGCGATCGTGCGCGAAATGTCCGCCATGAAGAACGAAGAGCCGTGGATGCGCGAGTTCCGTCTCCAGGCGCTCAAGCGCTTCGAGAAGAAGCCGATGCTGCCGTGGTTCGCCGAGCGCATGCCCGACCTCGACTTCAACGACATCTACTACTACATCAAGCCCACCGAGAATCAGGTTGGCCGATGGGAAGACCTGCCCGACGCGATCAAGTCGACGTACGAGAAGTTGGGGATTCCCGAAGCCGAGCGCAAGTACCTGGCCGGGGTCACCGCGCAGTACGAATCCGAAGTGGTGTTTCACCGAAATCGCGAGGATC
>JAKBCI010000244.1 GCA_021807965.1 Actinomycetes bacterium | reverse complement strand
CAGGGCGATCATGAGGTAGAAGAAGCCGGTCTGGTTGAAGAATACCGGGCCGATCACCGGGATCTTCGAGAGCAGGGGGATCGGCAGGTTGGGCGCGAGGTTGCCGGTGTTGTACTGGGGAAACGGCGTGAAGACCTGGAGGTTGAGGTACGACGAGAGGCTGCCGAGCATGGTGACGAGCACGACGCCGACGATGATCTGATCCGAGAGGTAGCGCAGCGCGAGGAAGGCGAGCACGAGGCCCAAGAGCCCGCCTACGGCCGCCCCGACGATCGCCGCGTAGAAGAAGTTGTGCGTCGTCGACGCGATCATCGAGCCGACGAAGGCGCCGCCGATGAACTGTCCCTCGATGGCGATGTTGACGACGCCCGCGCGTTCGCACATCACGCCCGAGAGCGAGCCGAAGATCAGCACCATCGCCAGCGCCGAGCTGCCGATCAGCACGGCGGTCAGGTTCACGAAGTTGATGGGCGAGGGACCCGACGTTCGCGCCGCCCACAAGAGCAGCGCCAAGAAGAACAGCACCGCCACGACGCCGAAGCGCACCATCACCCCGCGCGGCAGGCGCCACGCCACCTCGGCGCCGAGGGCCACCATGGCGGCGCCGAGCGCGAGGTTCGTCCACGCGGTGAGCAGGGTGAGCGTGCCGACGTGCCACGGCGCGTTGGTCAGGTTGACCGGTGTGAAGGTGAGCGAGGAGTGGGCCGAGAAGCCCGAGCCGACGCCGAAGGCGAGGAGCGTGAAGAGGCCGATCACGACCATGATGACGCCGATGCCGCGCGTTCGCCCCGTCGGCACCTTCACGGCGACGCTCGTCGCGTCGCTCGCCACGCTCACGAGCCCCACCCCTTGGTCGCGAGCTGCACGCTGGTCGTCGGCGCGCTGCGTAGCCGGAAGATCTCCTTCACGAGCACCGGCGTCGCGACGAAGAGCACGACGGCCGACTGGATCACCGTGGCCAGGTCGAGCGGGATGCCGGTCGAGGCCTGCATCGCGCGGCCGCCGACGCCGAGTGCCGCGAAGAGCAGCGAGGCTAGCGCGATGCCGACGGGCTTGTTGCGTCCGAGCAGCGAGACGGTGATCGCCGTGAAGCCGATGCCCGCGTTGCCGATCAGGAAGCCGCCGTCGAGGGTCTTGTAGAAGCCCGCGAGCTGCACGACGCCGGCCAGGCCGGCGAGGCCGCCCGAGATGGCGAAGACGAGGATGATCACGGCCCTGGCGTTGATGCCCGAGGCCCGCGCGGCCTGGGGATTCGCGCCCGTGACGCGAAAGTCAAAGCCGAGCGACGAGCGCTCGAGGAACCACCAGGCGAAGAGCACGACGAGCGCCGCCACCACCAGGCCGTAGTTCACGCGCAGGCCGGAGGCGGCGCCAAAGAGTGGAGCGAGCTGGGCCGACGGGTCCATGGTGCGCGCGATGTCGTTGCTCTGTCCAGGCGCCTGCAGCGCGGTCGAGAGCAGCGTGAAGAGCAAGAAGGCGGCGACGACGTAGTTGAGCATCAGGGTGACGATGACCTCGTGCGCCCCGGTGTAGGCCTTCAGCAATCCCGGTACCGATCCGGCGAGCACGCCGCCCGCGACGCCGGCGAGCAGGGTGAGCGGGAGGTGAATGATGGTCGGCGCGTGGATGAGCGTGCCGACGTAGGCGCCGCCGATGCCGCCCATGATGGCCTGGCCGTTCGCGCCGATATTGAAGATGCCCGTTTGGAAGGCGATGCCCACGCCCACGCTCGCGATGGTGAGGGGAGTCGCGTAGGTGAGAGTCTCCGAGATCGGGGTCAGCGCGTTGGTCCAACCCTGGCCCGTCGTGACGGCGTGCCAGAAGATGGGCGGGTCGACGATCGAGCCGGTGAACATCGCGCGGTAGGCCGCACCCACGTGGTCCACGGTGACCGCGATCGCGTGTCCCGGGGCCGTCCAGCTGTGCAAGATGCCACGCCAGGCGTCGAGCACCGGGGCGGTCGTCGTGATGATGACGAGCGCCCCCACGACCAGTCCGAGCACCAGCGCGAAGACGGTGACCAGCGCGGGGCTCTGTGCGAGGCGCCACCATCGGCGAACGACGTCGCTACGCATCGGGGCCCACGGCGGCGCCGGCCATCAGTAGACCGATGGTCTCGCGACTGGTGCTCGGCGCGACGACGCCGCTGATGCGACCGGCGTGCATCACCGCGATGCGATCGCCGAGTGCCATGACCTCGTCGAGCTCGGACGACACGATCAGGACGCCCAGCCCCTCGTCGCGCTGATTCACGATCTGGCGATGCACGTACTCGATCGAGCCGACGTCGAGGCCCCGCGTTGGCTGGGAGGCGACGAAGACGCTGAGCGGTCGCGAGAGCTCGCGCGCGACGATCACCTTCTGCTGGTTGCCGCCCGACAGCGAGCTGACGAGCGCCTGGGTCGAAGTCGTGCGGATGTCGAAGCGCTGGACCAGTTGCTCGGCGTTCGCCGCCACGGCGCCCAAGTTACGTGAGCCGTGGCGCGCGAAGGGCGGCCGTCGCGGCGTGTTGAGAACGAGGTTGTCAGCCACCGACATCGAAAGCACCAGGCCGTGCAGGTGCCGGTCCTCGGGCACGTGGCCGAGCCCGGCGTCGAGGACTTGGCGCGGCGAGTGGTTGGTGATGTCCTGGCCGCGGAGGGTGATCGATCCGGACTCGACCGGTCGCATGCCGGCGATCGCCTCCACGAGCTCAGTCTGGCCGTTGCCCTGCACCCCGGCGAGCGCCATGATCTCGCCGGCGCGCACGGTGAGGCTGACGCCGTTCACGGCCGCCAGCCCGCGGTCGTCGCGAACGACGAGGTCGGTGATGGTGAGGACGTCCTCTCCCGGCGCGGTGCTCGCCTTGTCGACGGTGAGGTTGACGTCTCGCCCGACCATCATCGCCGCGAGCTGGGCTTCGGAGTCGGTGGGCGCGGCTTGGCCCACGACCTCGCCCTGACGGATGACGGTGATCACGTCGGCGACGGCCTTCACCTCCTTCAACTTGTGGGTGATGAACAGGATCGACTTGCCCGACGCAGCGAGCGAGCGCA
>JAKBCI010000243.1 GCA_021807965.1 Actinomycetes bacterium | reverse complement strand
TACGTCGGCGGGTAGGCGGTCGGCATTGCAGGTCTTGGTGCCGTAGCGCTGGCGCGAACCGCAGGTGTAATAGCGGTAGGTCTCGTTGCGTCCGGTCGCGCGCGTGCCACTGAAACGCTGGCCGCAGTTGTTGCAAACGACGAGTCCCGTGAGCAGGTAGTCCGAGGCGTTGGTGGCGCGCTTGGAGGAGTCTTCTGCGCGCCCGTCGAGGATGGCTTGTGCGGCGGTAAACAACTCTTCGTCAATAAGGGCGGGGTGACTGCCGTCACACCACCCGTCGCGGTAGCGGACCTGGCCGAGGTAGACCCGACTGCGCAGCACCGTCAGCACCGACTTGAAGGACCAGGGCTTGCCCGAACGGGTCACGAGGCCCGCACTGTTGAGCCAGTTGGCGACGGCGTGACTGCCGAGGTGCTGGTTGGCGTAGAGGTCGAAGAGCACCGGCACGAGCGGCGCTTCGGACTCATCCAGGCTGAGACGACCCTCGCCCTTCACCGCCCGGTAGCCGTAGGGGGCGACGCCGCCGCACCAGCCGCCGAGGCTGGCCTTGCGGTCCATGCCCGCGATCACGCGGTCAATGATCGTCGCTCGTTCGAACTCGGCGAAGACCCCGAGCATCTGGACCATCATGCGACCGGCCGGTGAGGTGGTGTCGAAGGGTTCGGTCGCCGAGCGAAAGCCGACACCAACTCCGTCGAGGGTTTCCAGTATCTCGGCGAGCCCGCGCACGCTGCGCGACAACCGGTCCACGCGGTGGACGAGTAGGAGATCGAACTTTCCGGCCTTCGCGGCGCGCAGGGCGTTGGTGAGTCCCGGTCGTTCTAACTTCGCCCCCGACATCTGGTCGGTGAAGGTCGCGTCCAGTTCCCAGTCCTCCTGGCTCGCGACGTAGTTGCTCAGTTTCTCGGACTGCGCGCCGAGGGAGTAGGGCTGGTTGACCTCGTCGGTCGAAATCCGGGTGTAGGTGGCGATGCGCACGGCTCTCTCCTCAATCGGTGTCGCTAGACACAACTTCAAACGCAGTGAATGTCCTCGTTGCTAGTCAATCATGCGTCGACGCTGTGACATCGGACGGTTCAATCACGACTCCGGGGTGACGGCCACCAGACACCGTTCGGCCGAGTATGGATCCGAGCAGCGTCGCCAGAGCGATTGTCGCGCGTATCTCATCCGCGTTCGAGAGATCGACGAAGACGGGTGCGTTGATGCACAGCGAAACCGAGGCGGCTTCCTTCGGGGTCGTTGGTCGAGGGGGTTGCACCGGTCGGCCAGGTCCGGGGCCACGAGAACCGGGGTAGTCGACCTTTGGACGAGGGTTCTTGCGCAGCGTCATGACCATCGCACCTCCACGCCAGGACTGACGCCAAGGGAACTGTCGTCGTCTCCGCTCCACGACCACACGGTGTTCTGGCTCTTCTGACGGTCACACGCCTCACGCGCCTCGATGCGAGAATGCGCTCGGGCTCGATGGCCCAATGCTGCGAGCCATTCGTCACCCGCCGTGAGCCACCCGGCGCCGACCCATTTCCACAGGCCCAGGTTGATCGTCGCCTTGGTCGTCGTAGGGTTGGTGCGCCTGACCTGCCACGCTTGACGCTGGTGACGCAGGAATGAGAACGTGACCGAGTAGCGCCTCGATTTGGTAAGCCAGTGACCACCGAAGCCGAGCGAGTGCGCCCAGGCCCGCAGGCGCGCGAGGTGCGGACGCGCACCCAGATTCCACGCGGTCTCAACCATCCGACGAAGATGGCCGGTCACCCGGCAGTCGTCGAGATCATCGAGACTCGTCAAGCGATGGTCGAGCGCACCCGCATCGTCGGTGGACTTGGTTGCGTACTTGGCGATGTAGTTGGCTATCGCGCGTGAACCGGTCGACGTTGAACTCGTGTCACCGCGTGAAGCGTCCGCGGGCGATTCATCCGGCTCACCACTGGCGATGACGCGCACGTCACGTTGTTGGCCCCAACGCGCGAGGCCGAGCGGCTCGTCGGAGAACCCGAGGGGAAGTGGTGCCGACACCTTCGAGGCGGCCGCGTGAATGGCCGCCGTCAACATCGTGGCATCGACCCCCACTGCGGGCGATACGGCCCCGTCGTCGCGGCTGTCGAGTCGGATGACCGCGTGCAGGTGTACCACGCCTCGACGTTGGAACTCGGCGACCTTCACGAACGAGAGTCGGACCTCGCGATCGAACTGCGTGACGCTGAGTCTCAGTTGACGGGCCAACTCTCGGCGCACGTAGATGGTGGTGCGCCGCCAGAGTTCGGGGCACGTCGCGTTCCAGAGCACCGCGCTTTCGTAGTCGTAGCACTCGTTGCAGAGCGGCTGACCTAGTAGCGCGTCACCGTCGTGGTGTCGATGCCAGCAACTGAGTCTCTTGCCGTGGGCGCAACGCTGACCCTTGGCACCAGGTCGACAGGGTCCATTCTTCGAGCGAGTGCCGTGCACGGTACCAAAACTCGGGGCGGTGAACGTGGCGAAGACCATTGGGTGCGTCGACACCGTGTCGGGTACGCCCTTGCCACCCGACAGTCCCGAGCGCACGAGTATTCGAGCGTCGCTCGCGTAGGTGGCGGCACACGAGGGACACCGGGTGGCCCTTCTCGTGCCGCAGGCCTTCAGCAGTAGGCCGTCGGGCTCGCCGTTCGTGGAGTAGGTGCGCACGACCTCGCCCGTCGCTGCGTCCACTGACGTTACCGAGCCAATCAGGCGGATCGGGTGGGCGCACCAGCCACAGCGTTCGCCCTGATCGTTGAAACGCTCCAGAGTGGCCGTGGTGCGGGTACGTGCCGCGACACCGACCAATACTCGATCGTCGAGCAGCGCGTCAACGGAGCGGTTGACTACCACGAGTTGTCCTCGGGCTCGAAATCGTACTCGGCCTCGAATTCGGCAGCGTCGCGAAGTCGACGACCCCGTTCGGCGATGGTTCGGATGTCGTCGTCGCTGAGGTAGAACGTCTTGAGGCGAATTGGCGTGCCGCTCTCGTGCAGCAGCAGTCCTACGCCTTGGTTGTTCGCGTCGATGTCCGCCGCCGAGAAGTCCCGGG
>JAKBCI010000242.1 GCA_021807965.1 Actinomycetes bacterium | reverse complement strand
TCGCCCGCGTAGGCGTTGTGCGCGAATGAGTACGGTGTCACGTCGCCTCTCCCAAATGGTTCCGTTCATGCACGATACGCAATCCGTGCAGGGTGAGCCACGGCTCGACGACGTCGACCGTCGTGGTGTGGGGCGCGATCAGGCCGGCGAGCCCGCCCGTCGCGATGACGGTCGCCGGACCCAGCTCGTCCAGGATCCGTTGGGCGACGCCGTCCACCTGGGCCGCGAACCCGTAGAGCACGCCCGACTGAATCGACTCGACGGTCGATCGGCCAATGACCGAACGGGGTCGCACCAGCTCGACCGAGCGAAGCGCCGCCGCCTGCGTGTAGAGCGCCTCGAGGGAGATGGCGACCCCCGGCGCGATCGCCCCACCGAGGTACTCGCCGCGGGCGCTGATCGCGTCGAAGGTCGTCGCGGTGCCCAGGTCCACCACGATCGAGGCGCCGGGGTAGAGGTCGACGGCGCCGACGGCGTTCGCGATGCGGTCCGCGCCAACTTCGCGGGGATTGTCGTACAGGATCGCCATGCCCGACTTCGTGCCGGGCCCGAGCACGGTGATGGGCAGCGACGCGAACCACCGGTTGGCCATTCGACGGAGCTGGGTCGACACGGTGGGCACCGACGAGGAGATGGCGATCGCGCTCACCGCGTCGCGCAGATCGAGTCCCTCGAGGTCGAGCAGTTGGGTGAGAACCATCGCGTGCTCGTCGGGCGTGCGCTCGGTGATCGTCGAGAGTCGCCAGTGGTACGCGAGACCGCGCTCGTCGGACGCGCGGGCGAATCCCATGGCGTCACCCGCCCCGCTCGCCTCGCCGAACAGACCGATCACCGTCTCGGTGTTGCCAACGTCCATCGCCAGCAGCATCAGGCCCTCCCTCGTACGTAGACCTCGCGGTTATCGATCAGCCGCACCCCGTCGACGACGCCGGCCACGAGCGCTCGACGCGGCCCCGTCTCGTCGTCGTCCGTGGAGCGCAGGGTGACCGGGTCGACCACCTCGGCGTAGGCCACCTCGACCGCGGCCGCGGCCATGGTTTCGCGCATCGCGGCCCGCAGCGCCTCGGCCGGACCGTCGAGCGACGCGGCGCGATCGAGTGCCTCGTGCAGCGACAACGCCCGCCGGCGAGCCGACGGGTCGAGGCGAACGTTGCGGCTCGAGATCGCGAGTCCGTCGGGGTCCCGAACAATCGGGCAGCCCACGACCGTCACGTCGAAGCTGAGATCGTGGAACAACTGACGCACGACAGCCAGCTGCTGAAAGTCCTTCTCGCCGAAGTAGGCCCGACAGGGCCCGGTCACGACCGCCAGCTTCGCCACCACGCTCGCGACCCCGTCAAAGTGACCCGGTCGGCCGACGCCCTCGAGCGTGTCGCTGACGCCCCGCACGCTCACCGTCGTCGCGATCGGCCCCGGGTAGGCCGGCCACATCTCGGCGAGCGCCGGCTCAACGAGGGCGTCGACGCCGAACTGCTCGGCCATCACCCGATCCCGATCGGGGGTACGCGGATAGGCCCGCAAGTCGTCGGGCCGATCGAACTGGCGGGGATTGACGAAGATGGTCATCACCACGTAGTCGCCGTTGGCGCGCGCGGCGGCGACGAGCGACTCGTGTCCTGCGTGCAGCGCGCCCATGGTCGCCACGAGCCCCACGCGTCGGCCGGCCGCGCGCTGTTCGACGGCCAGCCGACGCCACGGCTCGACGCCGGTAACGAGTTCCATTACGCCAGGCTTCGCGTGCGCTCTTCTGCGAGGTCGAAGGCCTCGCGCGCGAGCGCCACGTACAGCTCGCGCTCGCGCTCGGGGATCGCCGCCAGGTGCGCGTCGATGGTGGCCACGTCACCGCGCGACGCCGGACCGGTCAGCGCGTCACGCGGCCCCGCCGCGGCGACGTCGGCGAGCGCCATGGCCGAGAGCGCCACGAAGTCCTCGAGCGCGAGCCCGGCCGCCTCGGCGAGGCGCCCCACGTGGCCGAGCAGCGCCACGAGGTGATTGGCGGCCACCGTGGCCGCGGCGTGATACGTGGTGCGCGACTCGTCCGCCAGGCCGCGAGCGCGCCCCTCGAGTGACGCCACGAGCTCGCGGGCCATCGAGTCACCGGCCACGACGAACGTAGCCCCGACGAGGCGCGCCGCGCCCACCTCGTCGTTCGGCATCGTGATCAAGGGGTGCAGGGACGCCACTCGGGGGTGCGGCGCGAGCACGGCGAGGGTTCGCGACCCGGCCACGTGCGCGACGACCCGCGAGGGATCGACCGCCAGCCGAGCCGCGACGGCGGCGATCTCGTCGTCGGGGACGGTGAGCAGCACCACGTCCACGTTGCCGATGGCGCCGAGGTCGCCGTGGTGGACTAGCTGGACCCGGTGGCCGCGCCGCGCGAGGGCACGAGCGAAGGAGGTGCCGGCTCGCCCGGCCCCCACGATGGCGATGTTCATCTCGACTCCGTTCCGGCCCCGAGGGTGCCGTTCGGCTACTGCAATGACTCGAGTGTATCGAGAACGGCGACGCGACCACGCGAGCGCTCGACGTCGCGTTCGCTCACGAGATCGGGAGCCAGTTCGCGCCACGGCACCAGGACGAAGGCTCGCTCGAAGGCTCGCGGGTGGGGAACGATGAGCTCGGGGTCGTCGCTCGTAAACCCGTCGACCCATACGACGTCCACGTCCAGCGTTCGCGGTCCAAAGCGCACCTCGCGGCGACGGCCACGGGCCGCTTCGGCGGCGCGAGCCCGTTCGAGCAGCGCCCACGGGCTCGCTGACGTGGTGAGCTCCATGACCAGGTTCCAGAAGACGTCTTGGACGACGCCGCCGACGGGCTCGGTCTCATAGACGCGCGAGAGTCGGTAGGGCTCCGCGGCGGCGACGACCTCGACGCCGGCGCGCAGGTGCGCCGCCCGATCGCCGACGTTGCTGCCGAGGGACACGAAGGCCCGGGTCACCGACCCACCGTGCAGCGCACGCCGACCGTCGCTACGTCTTCGGGCACCGGTGGACGGGTCTTGCGCGCGGCCACGGTCACCGATTCGATCGCGTCGTCAAGAGCCAAGACCTCGCGG
>JAKBCI010000241.1 GCA_021807965.1 Actinomycetes bacterium | reverse complement strand
GATCAGGTCGAACGGATGCAGCGCCGAGCGCTGCCCGACGACTGGGATACGACGATACCCACCTTCGCTCCCAGCGACAGTGGCCTGGCCACTCGCGAGTCGTCGGGTCGAGTCTTGAACGCCGTTGCCGAGTGCGTACCGTGGCTCATCGGCGGCGCCGCCGACCTCTCGCCGTCGACGCTGACCCGATTGCTCAGTGCCGACGCCGGTGACCTGCAGCCCGGCGAGCCAAGCGGCCGTAACGTGCACTTCGGCGTGCGCGAACACGCGGCCGCGGCGATCGCCAACGGCCTGGTCCTGAGCAAGCTTCGAGCCTTCTGGTCGGGTTTCTTCATCTTCTCGGACTACGCCAGACCAGCCATTCGCCTCTCGGCGCTGATGGAGATTCCGACCGTGCACGTCTTTACGCACGATTCGATCGGCGTGGGCGAAGACGGACCGACCCACCAGCCGGTCGAACAGCTCGCCTCGCTGCGCGCGATGCCCGGCCTCTTGGTCTTTCGCCCGGCCGACGCAAACGAAGTCGTCGAGGCGTGGCGCTGCATTGTGCCGCTTACGTCCGAGCCCGCGGTGCTGGTACTTTCGCGCCAGGCCGTGGCGACCCTCGACCGCTCGGCCATGGCCCCGGCATCTGGCCTGCGCTACGGCGGCTACGTGCTCGTCGACGCGCCCAACGGACGACCCGACGTCCTCTTGCTCGCCACCGGCTCCGAGGTCCACCTGGCCCTCGACGCCCGCGACGAGCTCGCCCGCGATGGCATCACGGCGCGAGTCGTCAGCCTGCCGTGCTGGGAGCTCTTTGACCGCCAGCCCCAGTCCTACCGCGACGCCGTGCTCGCGCCCGAGGTGATCGCCCGCGTGGCGGTAGAGCAGGCGTCGACGTTCGGCTGGCACCGCTACGTAGGCGATCACGGCGCGGTCGTCGGCATGCACACCTTTGGCGCGTCGGCGCCACTCAAGTCGCTGCAGACTAAATTCGGCTTTACCGCGTCTAGCGTCGCCGACGTGGCGCGCGCCACCTTGATCGCTACCCGGAGGGACCACCAACCATGAGTGCTACGGACGATCTGCGCGACCTTGGTCAGAGCCTCTGGCTCGACAACATCACCCGCGCCATGCTCGACGACGGTCTGATCGAGCGGTACATCGACACCCGGTCGGTCACCGGGCTCACGTCGAATCCGTCGATCTTCGATCGAGCGATCGCCACCGGCGACTACGACGGCGCCATCGACGAGGGCGCCCGTCGAGGCCTCGCCGCGGACGAGATCTTCTTCGAACTGGCCATCGAGGATCTGCGACGGGCGGCCGACCTCTTCGCCCCCGTACACCGACGCACCAACGGCGTCGACGGCTGGGTCTCGCTCGAGGTGTCGCCGCAGCTCGCCTACGACACCGCGCGAACCGTCGACGCCGCCCAGTCGATCCACGCCCGCGCGGACCGGGCGAACCTCTTCGTGAAGATTCCCGGAACGCCCCCGGGCCTCGCCGCCATCGAGGAGTGCATCGCCGCCGGCGTGGCGATCAACGTCACGCTGCTCTTTGACGCCGACCACTACCGTGGCGCGGCTGAGGCCTACCTTCGCGGCGTCGAGCGCCGCGTGGCGCAAGGCCTCGATCCCGCCGTCGGCTGCGTCGCCTCGATCTTCATCTCGCGCTGGGACACGGCGGTGGCCGACGCCGTGCCCGACGAACTTCGCAACCAGCTCGGCCTCGCGGTGGGCCGCGACACCTATCGGGCGTACCGCGACGTCCTGGACTCGGACCGATTCCAGCGCCTCGCGAACTACGGGGCTCGCGCTCAACGGCTGCTCTTCGCGAGCACGAAGACGAAGGACCCGTCGGCTCCCGACACGCTGTACGTGAGCGGGCTCGCGGCCCCGTTCACCATCAACACCATGCCCGACGACACCCTCAACGCCTTCTTCGATCACGGCGACGTCGAGACGTCACTCGATCGCACCGGTGGCGACAGCGCCGATCAGCTGGCGCGCTTCGACGCCGCCGGCGTCGACCGCCGAGCCCTGGCGGCCACGCTCCAGCGAGACGGCGCGGCGGCCTTCACGAGTTCGTGGACCGACCTGCTCGCCAAGATCGACGTCCGGCGCGCCCGCGTGGCACAACGCGCGTGACGACGCCGCTGACGCAGCGTTCCGCCTGGCGCGCGCTCGAGACCCACTGCGCGTCCATTGGTTCAGGCCACCTGCGCGACTTCTTCGCCGAGGATCCCGATCGCGGCACGCGGCTCGTCGCCGAGGCGGCCGGGCTCTACCTCGATTACTCCAAGAACCGCGTCACCACCGAGACGCTGGGACTGCTGTTCGACCTCGCCGAGGAGTCGCGACTCGCCGAGCGGCGTGACGAGATGTTCCGGGGTGACCGGATCAACCTCTCCGAGGGCCGCGCCGTGCTGCACGTCGCCCTGCGCGCGCCGCGCGGCACGACGATGTTCGTCGACGGCGTCGACGTAGTAAGCGAGGTACACGCGGTGCTCGACCGAATGGCCGACTTCGCCCAACGAGTCCGTTCGGGTCGGTGGCTCGGCCACACCGGTCGACCAATCAGGAACGTCGTGAACGTCGGTATCGGCGGCTCGGACCTCGGACCCGTGATGGCCTACGAGGCGCTTCGCCACTACAGCCAGCGAGACCTCACCGTGCGCTTCGTCTCCAACGTCGACGCGACGGACTTCGTCGAGGCAGTCCGCACGTTGGACGCGGCCGAGACGCTGTTCATCATCTCGTCCAAGACCTTCACCACGCTCGAGACGATGACCAACGCGCGATCGGCGCGCGACTGGCTCGTGGCCCAGCTCGGTGACGAGGCCGCGGTCGCCCGGCACTTCGTCGCCGTCTCGACCAACGCGTCGGCCGTCGCGGACTTCGGCATCGATCCCGCCAACGCGTTCGGGTTCTGGGACTGGGTCGGGGGTCGCTACTCGATGGACTCGGCTATCGGGCTCTCCACGATGCTCGCGATCGGTCCCGCGAACTTCGACGAGATGCTCGCTGGCTTCCACGCCATGGACGAGCACTTTCGCACCGCGCCGTTCGCCACGAAC
>JAKBCI010000240.1 GCA_021807965.1 Actinomycetes bacterium | reverse complement strand
GCGCTCGAAGAGCTGATCAGTCGCGTCATGGAGGTCGACATGGCTGAAGTCCATCGACAAGTTGAGGCCCAGCAGACCGGCGCAGCGACTGCGTCGGCTGACGTGTAGCGGATCGTACCGGCGTCTTCTACGATGCCAGGGGTGGAGCCCACCGACTACGACGAGTTCGCGTACTTCGCGGAGAATCTGGCCGAATGGGGGCTCGATGTTCCGATTCCGAAGGTTCAGCGATTTTTCGTCGCCGTGGATGGCCTGCGACAGATGAGCGGTCTGCGATGGGGTGACGGCGCGCCCGATCTCGTTTTGGTGCACGGCGGCGCGCAAAACGCCCACACGTTCGATACCGTGGCGCTCGCGCTGGGGCGCCCGCTGATCGCCATCGACTTGCCCGGCCACGGCCACTCTGACGCGGGACCGTACGGACCCGGGGCCATCACCAGTCACGCGCACGATCTGGCTAGCGCGCTCGGCACCCTGCTCGACGCGCCCCGGCCACTGGTGGGCATGTCCTTGGGCGGACTGACCTCGATCGTCCTGGCCGACGAACGACCGGATCTCGTCGAGTGCCTGGTGCTGATCGACATCACCCCGGGCGTGAACGCCGCCAAGGCCCGGCACATCACCGACTTCGTCAACGGCCCGGCTACCTTCGACGACTTCGACGAGTTGCTCGCGCGAACCATCCGATACAACCCGACCAGGACCGTGTCGTCGCTGCGTCGCGGCATTCTCCATAACGCCGTCCAACGACCCGATGGATCGTGGGTCTGGCGCCACCAACAGCACCCTCGGACCGAGATCGCGGTGCCCGAACCGGGCGACCTCTGGGATCGATTGAGTTCAGTCACCGCTCCCGTGACGCTGCTTCGCGGCACGACGCCGGGCTCGGTGGTCGACGATGACGACGAAGCTGAGTTTCGCCGACGCCGACCCAACGACACGGTGGTCCACGTGGCCAACGCCGGCCACTCGATCCAGGGCGATGCCCCGCTCGAGCTGGCGGCGTTGCTCGAGCGCCTTTGTCCACGTCGATGACGTCACGACATCGCTGGCGGGGGAGGGCTCGAACCTCCAACCTTCGGATCCAAAGTCCGCTGTTCTGCCGATTGAACTACCCGCCACTACAGTACGAACGAGTCTTCGTCAATTCTTAGAGAATCAACGCAGTCGCTTAATACCAAACAGCCACACTAGAGCCTGGCCCTACCGGTGAAAGAAGGCCACGTGAGCACGGCCCCGATCGCGAACTCCTATATCGCCATCGTCGACGACGATGGCGCAATTCGCACCGCCCTGGGACGTGCTCTGCGTATGGAGAACTACCAGGTGGATCTCTTCGCGGACGGGACCTCAGCCCTCAAGTCGATTCAACTGAGGGCACCGGACGCCATCGTGTTGGATCTCCAGCTTCCCGACGTCGACGGGCTCGAAGTTTGTCGGCGCATTCGCCGGGCGGGCGACACCACCCCCATACTCATGCTCACTGCCCGCGACGCCGTTAACGACCGAGTCGCTGGCCTCGACGTGGGCGCCGACGACTACCTCGTCAAACCGTTCGACCTCGCCGAACTCCTCGCGCGCCTGCGCGCGCTGCTGCGTCGCCATAGTGTCAACGCCGATGACGACGTGCTGCGCTTCGAAGACCTGACGCTCAGTCCCCAAACGCGCGAGGTCTACCGGGGCGCCAGGAAGATTGAACTCACCAAGATCGAGTTCGACCTCCTGGAGCTCTTTCTGCAGCACCCCCGCCAGGTCTTGACGCGCGACCAGATCCTGGACCTCGTATGGGGCTACAACTTCGACTCGGGAACGAATTCCCTGGCGGTCTACATTGGCTACCTCCGCCGCAAACTCGAAGAGGACCAGGAGCCGCGATTGATTCAGACGATTCGCGGGGTGGGCTACGCCCTTCGAACCTCGTGACCTTTCGCTTTCGAGTCATCAGCGCCACCGTCGGCGTCGCTGCGGTGGCCGTCATCCTGGCGAGCCTGGCGTCGTTCTGGACAACGCGCAATGCCTTGTTGCACTCGGTGGACGTCTCGTTACTCCAGGCGTCCCAGTCCCCCGCGTCGCATCCGGTCGGTGATGAGAGCCGCGTCACGGGTGCCTACTTCGAATTGGTTCTCGCTAACGGCACGACCATTCCGACGTCGAACGTGCCAATCGACGCAACGATTCGCGCCATTGCCAAGGGCCACGGTGGCCAGGTTCTTCGCACCGTCTACTTCGGCGGCGAGTCGTATCGCGAACTGGTAGTACCACTGGCCGCGAATTCGGTCGTGATTTGCAATTCGGGCCCGTGCCAGGTGCCCTCGACCTCCGCCGAGCTCTTCGTCGTGAACATCTCGGGACAGGTTGGCGAGCTTCGCCAACTCGTGCGCACGCTGCTCGCCGTCGCCGCGGGTGGGCTGCTGCTCGCCCTGGTGCTCGGCCTACTCATAGCTCGCGCCGCCCTGCGGCCGCTGGAAAAAGTCGCCAACGAAATCGAAGAGGTCGCCGAGACGAGCGACCTTTCTCGCCGGATCGATGAGGGAGGGGCCGACGAGCTCGGACGACTTCGTCGCGTCTTTAACCGTCTGATGAACTCCGTGCAGAGCAGCGAGAGCCTGCAACGTCAACTCGTCGCCGACGCCAGTCACGAACTTCGCACCCCGTTGACGAGCTTGCGCACCAACGCGCAAGTCCTCGCCCGGGCCAGCGAGCTCCCCGAGGACGACCTTCATCAGCTCACGAACGACATGGTCACCCAGGTCGACGAGCTCGCCGCGCTCGTGACGGACCTCGCTGAACTCTCGCGGGGCGACCGCAGCGAAGGCGCCATCGTGGAGCTGCGGCTCGACGAATGCGTCGACGAATGCGTCGACACGGCACGCACCTACGCGCGAATTAAGGACGTCGAGATTGACGTGGAGGTCGAACCGTCGGTCGTGGTGGGTCGACGCGATCGGCTCGTGCGCGCCATCAGCAACCTGCTGACGAACGCGATCAAGTTCACGCCAACCGCCGGCCACATCCTCGTGCGATCGAGTCAGGGTGTTGTCACGGTCTCGGACACCGGGCCGGGCATCGCCGACGACGAACGTGATCGAGTCTTTGACCG
>JAKBCI010000239.1 GCA_021807965.1 Actinomycetes bacterium | reverse complement strand
TGAGTCAGGGGTTCAACGGCGCCAACTACGCGAGGGCGGCGAAGAAGGCCCGCCGCGACGCCCCCCTGGCTCCCGCGGTCTTCGCCGACGTCCTGGACCGGTACGTCGGCCTCTGTCGTAGTCGCGGCGTTCTCGATTTCGACCTGCTCTTGAGCGAGGCCATCACGCTGCTGCGCGAGGAACCCGACGTGCGCGGCGCCTTTCGCCACCGCACCCGCGCCCTCTTCGTCGACGAGACCCAGGACATGAACCCCCTGCAGTTCATGCTGCTGGCCCAGATGGCCGGCGACGACCCCGACCTGTTCAGCGTCGGTGACCCCAATCAGTCGATCTACGGCTTCAACGGCGCCAATCCGCAGTTGCTGGGCGAGATCGTGCGGACCTGGCCCGACACCGTGGTCCTGGACCTGACCCGCAACCACCGCTCGACCGCGAACATCATCGCGGTCGCCAACACCCTGCTCGAACCCGGCGCGCGCGGGATCGTCCCCGCCCACGACGACGGCGACCTGCCGATCGTGCGCGCCTACGACGACGACGCCGAGGAGGCGCGCCACGTGGCCACGTGGTTGACGGTCCATCATCGGCCCGGAAGCCCGTGGCGCTCGATGGCGGTGCTGGCGCGCACCAACGCACAGCTCGACGTCGTGGCCGAGGCCCTCGAAGCCGCCGGTATTCCCGTGGAGCGCCGCGGCCCCGAGCACTCGCCGGCGTCGGATCTCGTCGCTTCGGAGCCGACGTCGCGACGCGTGGAGCACGAGACCAGCGACGCGGTGGCCCTGACCACGATCCACCGCTCCAAGGGGCTCGAATTCCAACACGTGGTCTGCGTCGGGTGGGCCGAAGGGCAACTCCCGCACTACAACGCCACTAGCGCCGAGGGGTTGGCCGAGGAGCAGCGGCTCGCCTACGTGGCCCTGAGTCGCGCCGAGCAGACTCTCCTGATCACGTGGAGCAAGGGGCGCAACGACCCGCGATTTCCCGACCGCGTCGCGTCGAGGTTCCTCGCCCCCATCGACGCGGTCCTCGCCGAGATCGCCCGGCGTAATGCACCGGTCACCGGCGAACAACGTCGTCGCCGACTCGAGGCGATCCGACGCGAACTCGAAGCCGCCACGCCGGTCGAGCCCCCCTCGCCCGACGTCTTGGGTCGCTGAGCGCCTACCAGTCGAGGTCGGCGACCACCGGTGCGTGGTCCGAGGGCTTCTCGCCCTTGCGGGCCTCACGGTCCACGCGCACGTCGCGCACGAGCGACGCCGTGGCAGCATCGGCGAAGAGGTAATCGATGCGCAGACCCCACCCTCGTCGAAAGGAGCCGTGGCGATAGTCCCACCAGGTGAACGCGGGATCAACGTCGTTGCGCTGTCGGACCAGGTCGACCAGGTCGGTGTCCAGCACGGCGCGCACGGCCGCGCGCTCGGGCTCCGAGACGTGCGTGGCGCCGACGAAGGCGGCCGGGTCGTACACGTCGAGGTCGCTCAAGGCGACGTTGAAGTCGCCGCCGACAATCACCGGCCGGGCGCGGTCGCGCTCGGCGAGCAGCTGGCGCAGCGCGTCGAGCCAGCGCAATTTGTAGGCGTAGTGCGGATCATCCAGAGCGCGGCCATTGGGGACGTAGCACGAATGAAAACGCAGCCCACCGATCGTCGCGGCGATGTAGCGCGCCTCGACGTCGTCACCCAGGCCGCGCTGCACATCGGTCAGTTCCTCGCGCGAGAGGAGTGCCACACCGTTCCACTGCCCCTGCCCGTGATGCGCGGCGTTGTACCCCAACGCGGCCAAATCGGCGAAGGGGAACTTCTCATCGGTCTGCTTCGTCTCTTGGATCATCACCACGTCGGGCTGGTGAAGCTCAAGCCATTCGTGCACGCGTGGCCACCGGGCGTTCAACGAATTGACGTTCCAGGTGGCGACTCTCACGGGGCGTCGGCGAGGACGAACAGTAGGTCGGCCTCCAGGGCCAACTGTCCCTCGACACTCGCGCGCGCGTGCCCCTTGCCGCCGCGCGCCGACAGGCGGGTCATCTCGCACTCGAGCAACAAAGTGTCGCCCGGAAGGACCTGACGACGAAATCGCGCGTTCTCGACCCCGCCGAAGAGAGGGAGCCGCCCCACGAAGCGCGCGTCGCTCAAGACGGCGACCGCACCCACTTGGGCCACGGCCTCGAGCATCAACACGCCGGGCGTCGTCGGTCGGCCCGGAAAATGTCCCGGGAAGAACCACTCCTCGCCGGTGAGGGTCCACTGGCCGGTGGCGCGCACGCCGGGTTCGATGCTGATCAAGCGATCGATCAGCAAGAAGGGCGAACGATGCGGGATCCAGTCCTTGGGGTCGAGGGAGAGGTCGGTCACGGAAGGGCCAATTCCGCGATGCGTCGCTCGCTGTCGACGGTGGCCAGACGGAACTTGTGGTGATCGCCACGCTTCAAGACGTCGCGCGCGCGCACCGGGGCGGGGTCACCCAGCGACGTGGTCGGCGCGTAGCACTCGATCGGCTCACCGCTCTTCAACAGCACCTTGATCACCGCTCCGTGCGACGTGAAGGCCACCACCTCGCCCGTGAGGCTCGCGCCCACCTTGAATTGCTTGACGAACGTGGCGAAGCCAGCCTCGGGATTCACGGGTTGGCGGCCACGACGCAGCGCGACCGCCGGCGCCGGCGCCTCTTCGGGGGTCGGCGCGGGTGCGGCCGCCTTCTTGGTCGGGACCTTCTTCACCGCGACGGCTTTCTTGGACCGGCGCGACGTCGCCGGCTCCTTCGTCTCCTTCGCGGCGGCCTTGGACTCCTTGGGCTCCTTGGCCTCCTTCAGCTCGGCCGCGGCCTTTCGCACCGACTTGACGGCGGCGGGCGACTTCACGACGGCCGTCGCCTTGACCACGGGACGCTTGTTCGTGCGCGTCGCCTTGACGGGAGTGAGCGTGTCGCCGATGGCCGGCACCACCCCATCGGGGAGGGCGACCTCGAGCTTCTTGACCGCTCGCGTCGCGCGCACCGACTTCACACCGCGCACCGGCAACCGTTCGGTGAACACCCATCCGACGCCCTTGACCGGCTTGCCGCCAATGAGGCGTCCAGTGTCGAACAGCCACGGATACTGCTCAT
>JAKBCI010000238.1 GCA_021807965.1 Actinomycetes bacterium | reverse complement strand
ACAGATCGTTCGCTCCATCACTTGGTCGTCGATGTGGATCACGTGCAGGTCGTCATTGAGCGTCGCCACGATGCTCGGCACGATGGCAACGCCGATGCCCGCGGCGACGAAGGAGTGGGCCGTCGCCATCTCGGCTCCGTCGATCGCGATCGTCGGGGCGAACCCGGCTCGCTCGAATGCGGCAACCGTGGCGGCGCGCACGTCGTAGCCCTGGTGGAACATGACCAGCGGCACGCCACGCAGTTCGCTGATGGCGATCGTGTCGCGAACCGCGAGCGGATGGTCGGCCCCAACGACGAGCACCATGCGCTCGATCGCGAGCTCGTTCTGCTCGAGGGTTTCGGTGACGAGGGGTCCGACCACGAGGGCCAGGTCGAGGATGCCGGCCTCGACGGACTGGACGATCTCCTCGGAATGCCGCTCGACGAAGGAGATCGAGATGTTGGGATAACGCTCGCGGAACCGGGCGAAGACGAGCGGCAGCAGCGTCGCGCCGATGCTCGGGGTCGTACCGATCGTGACGTGCCCGCGGTGTAGCGCGTCGAGCTCGTCGGCGCCCTGGAAGACGTCGTCGACGCCGCGCAGGACCCGTCGCGCGAGGGGCAGCAGGCTCGCCCCCGCGTCGGTCAGCGCGATCGGTCGTCGGCCGCGATGAAAGAGCGAGACCCCCAAGACCTGCTCGAGGCGATGGATCTGGGCGCTGATCGAGGGCTGGGCGAGGCGCAGTTCGTCGGCGGCGGCCGTGAACTGGCCCTCGTCGGCGACGGCGACGAAGCAGCGCAGCTGCTGGATGGTGAGATCACGGGCGGTGAACATAGAACGAACCTATCAAAATAACTTGAGCAATCGATTGGAAATCTGTAGTTGGAAACTTTACATTGGCCTTATGCGCACATTCAGAATGATTTCAGCCCCCGTGCTAGTTGGCGCACTCACCGTTTCGGCGATGGGTTACGCCCCGAGTGTGGGAGCCACCACTATCCATCAATCCACTGCCAGCGTCGCCGCGCGCGTCGTGCCCAAGATCGTGAAGGTCAAGTTCGTGGGCAAGTACACCGGGACGATCGCCATGCTGTGGTCGTCGACGGGCGTGAAGGCAACGGCCGTGACCGGCACCGGCACCGGCACCTACCTCGGAGCGAGCAAGCTCTCGGGCACCGGTTCGTCGCCCGCGTCCAACACCTGCGACCCGCTCACCGGTACGGGAACGCTCATCGGCGCGGGCAGCAAGCTCGTGCTCAAGATCATCGCGCCAGCGACCTCGCAGGCCTGTGCCGCGGGCCAGGCAGCGCCGACGTCGGTGAGCGTCAAGGGAACCGCCAAGGTCCTCGCTGGCACGGGCAAGTACAAGGGCGTCTTTGGTGTCTTGAAGTTCACCGGGTCGTTCTCGATCAAGTCCACCACCGCGGGATCGAGCGAGACCGACGCGTTCAGCGCCGCCCTGAGCGGCGTACTGAGCATCAAGAAGTAGTGCCCCGACGTATCGATAGAGGAGGAAGAAGTATGAAGCGAGTAGTAGCAGTTGTGACCGCGGGGATGTTATCCCTGAGTGGCGCGGCGCTCGTTGGCGTGGGAGTCGCTTCGGCGGACACCACCACGACGACGACCGCGCCGACCACGAGCACGACGGCCGCGCCCACGACGACGACGACGCTCGCGCCGCCGATCCAGGGGACCAACCCAGTGCCGGTCTACATGCAAGTCGACACGGTCACGGCCGGCGGCGGCTCTGGTCCGCTCAAGCCCGCCTACGGCTGCGCGCAGAGCAACGAGTTCCTGGTCGGACAGGCGGTCGTCTTTAGGATGTCCGCGGTCAACGTCGCAGCTGGTGGCACGCCACTCACCGCTGCCAACACCAAGAGCGTGATCATCACGATCCCCGGAGAGGCCCCACTGACCATGAGCTACGGCAACCACGGGACGACCGCGTTCTGGAGTGCCGGTTGGCACACGACGTCAGCGACGCCCCTCGGTGTGGTCCACTTCACCATCACGTTGACGACCAAGGCGATCCCCGCCGTGTCGAAGATCGTGCGCGTGAAGCAGGGTTCGAAGATCGTGCGCAAGCGCGTCATCGTGAAGCCCGCCGTGCCGTCGAAGTCGTGGACGTACTCCCAGGCCGGAACGCCCGCCTCATCACAGTTGACGATGAACGCGGTGCCGGTCGCCTAAGCAGGCGAGTAGACACGGCGCCCTCGGACACGTCCGAGGGCGCCGTGTGGCACCAACGACGTTGACTTCGCTGGCCACGTAAGGCTACCCCCCTGAAAGGAATCCCATGAAACTGTCCCTGCGCGTCGCGAAACGGGCAGTCGTGCTCACGGCCGTTGGTGCGCTGTTGCCGCTCGGCGTCGTCTCCACCAGCAGTGGTGCGGCGAGTACGACGACTCCGACTGGCATCACCCTGCCCACTCCGGCGATCCCGGGCGCCCCCGCTCTGCCGTTCACCGGCGTGACCGCGGCGCCGGCCACGCTGTCGCCGACGATCGGCAACCTCACCGTCAGCCCAAATGTCGGCACCGAAGGGCAACCCTTCACGATCTCGGGTACCGGTCTTCCGGCCAATACGAGCGTGGAGCTCACGTGGAGCACCGCGACCGCGTCGTGGATCGCTGACGTCGAGCCCAACACGGTCAACTGGCTCGGCCGCACTTCGACCAACTTCAACGTCGTGCTCGCCACCGTCACCACCGACGCCAACGGCAATTTCAAGTACGCGACGACTGTGCCCGTTGACTTCGGCGGCATCCACGACATCTACGCCGTGGTGAACGGCGTCGAGGTCGACCACGGCGGCTACGAGATGTTCCGGACCGTCACGGTCTCGCCCAAGAGCGGCCCGATCGGCACGCCGATCCACATCACCTACACCGCACTGGGCTCGTCGCTCTACGGCAGCGGCGGTGTGGTGCTGTGGGACAACCGCTACGTCGGCAACATGTCAGGCAACTGGACCCGCGGTACCGCCACGGTGACCATTCGCGCGACTGGGCCACTTGGTCACCACGTGGTGACCATCGAGGACGGTATGGGCGTCTCCTACCTCAACGTCGTCCAGTCACCGGTTCCCTACCTCAATGGCGGGTCGGCGATCTTCACGGTCACG
>JAKBCI010000008.1 GCA_021807965.1 Actinomycetes bacterium | reverse complement strand
ACCCAGTCCCAGTCCGCACGTTGGACGCGGCCGAGACGCTGTTCATCATCTCGTCCAAGACCTTCACCACGCTCGAGACGATGACCAACGCGCGATCGGCGCGCGACTGGCTCGTGGCCCAGCTCGGTGACGAGGCCGCGGTCGCCCGGCACTTCGTCGCCGTCTCGACCAACGCGTCGGCCGTCGCGGACTTCGGCATCGATCCCGCCAACGCGTTCGGGTTCTGGGACTGGGTCGGGGGTCGGTACTCGATGGACTCGGCTATCGGGCTCTCCACGATGCTCGCGATCGGTCCCGCGAACTTCGACGAGATGCTCGCTGGCTTCCACGCCATGGACGAGCACTTTCGCACCGCGCCGTTCGCCACGAACCTGCCGGTTCTCATGGGACTGCTCGCCGTCTGGAACCGCAACTTCCTCGGCTGCCCCACGGTGGGCGTCATGCCCTACGACCAGTATCTGAAGCGACTGCCCGCGTACCTCCAACAACTCACCATGGAGTCCAACGGCAAGCGCGTAACGCGCGACGGCGCCGACGTTGCCTACGCCACCGGTCCGATCTACTGGGGCGAGCCCGGCACCAACGGCCAGCACAGCTTCTACCAGTTGATTCACCAGGGCACGACCGTTATACCGGTCGACCTCATCGGCTTCGCGAACGGCCTCAATTCGCTCGGCGCGCACCACGACATTTTGACCTCGAACGTCTTCGCCCAGGCGCAGGCGCTCGCCTTTGGCAAGACCGAGGACGAAGTCCGCGCCGAGGGAACGCCGCCGCATCAGGTGGCGCACCGCGTGATGCCGGGCAACCGACCGACCAACGTGCTGCTCGCCGAGGTCTTGACCCCACGACTGCTCGGCTCGCTGATCGCGCTCTACGAGCACAGCGTCTTCACCCAGGGAGTCATCTGGGACATCGACTCGTTCGACCAGTGGGGAGTGGAGCTGGGCAAGGTCCTCGCGAACAAGATTCTTCCGGCGCTGACCTCGGCGTCGGTGCCGTCGCTCGCCTACGACTCATCAACCAACGCGCTCATCGAGCGCTATCGAGCTCTTCGACGAAACGAGGCCCCGTGACCACTACTCAACCAACGCAGCTAGGCATGGTGGGACTCGGCCGCATGGGCGCCAACCTCGTGCACCGGCTCGTGCGCGACGGGCACCAGTGCGTGGTCTACGACGTCAACGAGTCCGCGGTGGCGGCACTCGCCGGCGACGGCGTCGTCGGCGCCACCTCGCTCGCCGACCTCGTAGCCAAGCTCGAACGCCCCCGAGCCGTCTGGCTCATGCTGCCCGCGGCGATCACCCAATCCGCCCTCGACGAACTCGTTGGCCACCTGTCGGCCGACGACGTCGTGATCGACGGCGGCAACTCCTACTACCACGATGACATCACACGCGCGCGCGCGCTGGCTGCGAACGGCCTCCACTACGTCGACTGCGGCACGAGCGGCGGCGTCTGGGGGCTCGAGCGAGGCTACAGCTTGATGATCGGCGGCGACGCCGACGTAGTGGCCCGCCTCCAGCCGATCTTTGAGACCATCGCACCGGGCGCGGATGGCACCCCACCGACCCCGGGTCGCACGCGCAGCGACGGGACCGCCCCGCGGGGGTACCTGCACTGTGGCCCCAGCGGCGCCGGTCACTTCGTCAAGATGGTTCACAACGGCGTCGAGTACGGCATGATGGCCGCCATCGCCGAAGGCCTCAGCATCCTTAAGCACGCCAACGTCGGGCGCGAGTCGCTGCGCGCTGACGCCGAGACGTCACCGCTTCGCGACCCCGAGGACTACTCGTTCGATCTCGACGTCGCCGAAATAACGGAGGTCTGGCGCCACGGCTCGGTCGTGAGCTCGTGGCTGCTCGACCTCACGGCCGACGCCCTCGCGCGCTCACCGGAATTGGCCGACTTCGCCGGCCACGTCGCCGACTCGGGCGAGGGTCGATGGACCGTCGAAGCGGCAATCAACGAATCGGTTCCGGCTCCGGTCATCAGCGCCGCACTGTGGCAGCGCTACGACTCGCGCGGCCGTGGCGACTACGCGGCCAAGGTACTCTCCGCGATGCGCGCCGGTTTCGGTGGCCACGTCGAAAGCCACGACTAGTGCACCACGACGTCCGCCGGCTGACCAGCGTCGAGGACGTCGCGGCGGCCGCGGCCGAGGTCATTGCGACCGTCGCGCGCGCGGCCGTCGCCGACTACGGCGTCTGCGCCATCGCCCTCAGCGGCGGGCGTACGCCGCGGCCGATGTTCGCGGCGCTGCGCTCGTGCGACGTCCCGTGGCACGCGACCACGTTCTTCCAAGTCGACGAGCGCGTCGTGGCATCCACCGATTCCGCCCGCAACCTGCTCGCGCTGCGCGAGGACTTGGCCACGGTACCCGTGCGCTGGGTCACGATGCCGGTGAACGACCCCGACCTCGAGCGCGCCGCCGAGCGCTACGGCGCCCAGTTGCCCGAACGCTTCGACCTCGTGCACCTGGGCTTGGGCACGGACGGTCACACCGCGTCACTGGTACCCGGTGACGACGTGCTGAGCGTGCGGGACCGACTGGTTGGCCTGACCAAGCGCTATCAGGGGTACCGTCGGATGACCCTCACGTACCCCGCGCTCGCGCGCGCCGATCAGCTCCTGTGGATCGTCACCGGGCCCGACAAGGCGCACGCGCTCGCCCAACTCGTCGCCGGCGACCCGGCGATTCCGGCGAGCCACGTCGTCGCGCGACGATCGCTCATCATCGCCGACGCGGCGGCGACCGGCGAGACTGACACGACGCCCGTGGAGAAGCGTCAATGAACGAGGCCGTCACGGCGGTCGAGCGGCCCGACGATCACGTCATCGTGCTCTTCGGCGCGACGGGCGACCTCGCCAAGCGCAAGATCCTGCCCGGTCTGTTCCACCTGGCGGTCGCCGGGCTGCTGCCGACCAACTACCGCATCATCGGATCAACACCAGCGGCCTACGCAATGGGCACCGACGCCTTTCGCAGTTACGCCCGCGACGTCATACGCCAGTTCGGCACCAACGAACCGACCGGCGAGGTCTGGGACGCCTTCGTGCGCTCCCTCTCGTTCGCGCCCGCGGATCCCGGGGACACCGAAACGCTCCGGCGAGCAATCGACGAGGCCGAATCGAGCATCGGGGGCGAGGTCCGCCGCCTGATGCATCTTGCGGTACCGCCCGACGCCGTATCCGCCATGATTGAGATGCTCGGCTCCAGCGGACTCAATGAACGAACGCGCGTCATCTGTGAAAAGCCGTTCGGAACCGACCTCGACTCGGCTCGCCAGCTCAACAACGTCCTGCGGGCCAACTTTGACGAGGTCCAGATCTACCGCATCGATCATTTTCTGGGCAAGGAGTCCATCGACAACATCTTGGCGCTGCGTTTCGCCAACCGACTCTTCGAGCCGCTGTGGAACCGTGAACACATCGCCTTCGTGCAGATCGACGTGCCCGAGACCTTATCGATTGAGAATCGCGGCGCCTTCTACGAGGAGACCGGCGCCTTTCGCGACATGGTCGTGAGCCACCTCTTCCAAGTACTCGGCTTTATCGCGATGGAGCAGCCCATCAGCCTCGACGCGGGACCGTTGCGCGACGAAGTGCACAAGGTGTTCGAATCGCTCGCGCCGGTCGATCCGGCCAACGTGATCCGAGGTCAGTACGACGGCTACCTCGACGAAGCCGGCGTCGCCGCGCACTCAACGACCGAGACCTTCGTCGCGTTGCGAATGGCCGTCGAGAACACCCGCTGGAAGGGTGTTCCCTTCTTCCTTCGCACCGGGAAGTGCTTGGCGCAGAGCCGCCAGGTCATCACCATTGGTTTCCACGAGCCGGTGATGCGACTCTTCCCTACGGGCGGCCACGAGCCGAGCTGGCGCGGCAATCGGTTAGTCGTGGACTTCGCCGATCCGGGGTCGATACGGGCCCACTTCCTAGCCAAGGAGCCGGGACCCCGCATGAGCCTCGACTCGGCCGAGATGACCTTTCACTACCGCGACTCCTTCTGCGCGGCGAACAATCTCGAGGCCTACGAACACCTCATCCTCGAAGCGATGCTCGGTCACCGGTCGCTCTTCACGCGCTCCGACGGCATTGAACGGCTCTGGGAGGTGGCGACGCCTCTGCTCGTCGATCCTACGCCGGTCGTCCGCTACGCGAAGGGCACGTGGGGACCCGACGGCATCGACCGGCTCGTCGCGCCCTACGAGTGGTGCCTGCCCCAGTGACTCCGATACGGCTGCTGCTGTCGGACGTGGACGGCACGCTCGTTACCCCGGACAAGGTGCTCACTCCCGAGACGGTGCGAGCCATCGGGCGCCTTCGCGACGCGGGCATCCTCGTCGCCATTGCGAGCGCCAGACCGGCTGAGGGACTGACCATGTTCGTTGAGCCCCTGCGGCTCACCACGCCCCTCGCCGCGCTGAACGGCGGGCTGATCGTCGACACCGACCTACGTGTGCTGCAGCGCCACGACATCGCGGCGAACCTCGTCGCGCACGTGATCGAGACGCTGCGCACTCGTGGACTGTCCGTGTGGCTCTACCGCGCAACGGAGTGGTTCGTCCAAGACCTCAACGGCCCGCACGTCGCCCACGAGGCGCGAGGCTGCCGCGTCGCACCAACCCCGATCGCGAACTTTAACGACGTGACCGACGGCGTCATCAAGATCGTCGGCGTCGGCGACGAGCCCGACGTGATCCGCGACGCCGAAGCGGCCGTTCGTGGCGCCTTCGGACGGCGCATCATCGCGACGTCATCGCAGGCTTACTACCTTGACGTAACGAATCCACGGGCCACCAAGGGCGACGTGGTGCGCTACCTAGCCGACCGCTACGGTATCTCGCCTGACTCGATCGCGACCATTGGCGACATGCCCAATGACGTGTCGATGTTCGAGGCGTCGGGTCGCAGCATCGCCATGGGGAACGCCGATCGCCACGTCCAGCGAGCCGCTGACTTCGTCACTAGCGCCAACGACGACGAGGGCTTCGCCAACGCCGTGCGATCGTACGTTTTACCGGGGTAACGACGAGAGCTGCTGGCGGCGATCGTCGACCGTCGCGGTCGCCGGTGGCGCCACCCGAGAGTCCCGACTCGTCGGTAGCGCCATCACCGTCGTGACACCCATTGAACGCGCAGCCTAGACTCCTCTCGATTTCCAGTCATCGACAGGAGGGTGGATGGTTTCGTTGACCACGCGGCGTGGCCCCAGGCGTGAGGTGCCCTACCCGGTGCGTCGCGCGTGGGTCATCGACGTTCACGGCGCGCTTGGCTGAGCCCGGCCGCCCGCGAACGGCGCCGTGGCGGCGCATCGTGGCGCGAAAGGACGGCCGGCAACGTCCCCTCGACACGGCCGCTGCGTCAACCAACGACACGCGCGAGGGACGGACGCCTGACGGCGAGGCGTCAGCGGGACCTTCGCCCGTTCTGGGTGGCATGCACCGAAGCTACGACGCCACCGCCGCGCCCCGCCAGCGGACGCGGCGCTACGTCAGCGTCGCGCACAAATTCGTCGCCGCGCTCACCGGCGCGACCATATGGCTCGGCATCTCAATATGGATCTCGCTGGCGTGGATCCACGAACTCGCCGCTCGTATCACCGTCGCGCCCGCGCTCGTCATCATAACCTTGCTCGCGTTTATTCCCGGCTTCGTCGTCGCATTCCTGGTCGTTGGTCTCATCGCCGATCGTCAGCCGACGCTGACGTCAGTGACGCCGACGGAACCCCTGACGGTATTGATTGCCGCTCGCAATGAAGAGCACGCCATCGGCGATACGGTGCGCTCCCTCGCGGATCAGGACTACGGCGGCCGACTCCGCATCCTACTGATCGACAACGGGTCAACGGACCAAACCTCCGACGCGGCGCGTACCGCGGCCCGCGACGTAGGACTGGCGCTCGACGTCATCGTGGAGCCGACGCCGGGCAAGAGTTTCGCGCTCAACCGCGGACTCGCCGAAACCACCGACGAACTGGTCATCACCCTCGATGCCGATACGCTGCTCCAGCGATCGGCGATACGCCTGCTCGTGGCCCGACTAGCGTCTTCTCCCCCCGACGTGCGCGCAGTCGCCGGTGCGGTACTCGTGCGCAACAGTCGCAGCACGTTGTGGAGCCGGCTGCAGACGTGGGATTACTTTCTCGGCATTGCGTCGGTGAAACGGATGCAGGGGCTCTTTCAAAACACGTTGGTGGCTCAGGGCGCGTTCAGCCTCTATCGAAGCGCCGCCGTTCGCGACGCCGGTGGCTGGCCCGACGCGATTGGTGAGGACATCGTCCTGACCTGGAAGATGATGAACAATGGCGCGCGCGTCTTCTTCGAGCCACTGGCGGTCGCCTTCACGAGTGCACCCGAGACCTTCTCTCTGCTGGCGAGGCAGCGTTCCCGGTGGGCGCGCGGCATGGTCGAGGGCCTGCGTACCGTGCCGCCGTGGCGACACCAACACGGGTACGCCAAGGTGCTCACGGGTTTCAACCTGATGATCCCGCTGCTCGACACGGCGTACGTCTTCGCGTGGCTTCCCGGACTGGTTCTCGCGGGATTCGGCAACTACTCGATTGTCGGTCCGATGACCTTCGCAGTGCTGCCCGTGACGCTCGTGGTGTACGGGGTGCTCTTTCGGTATCAGAACCAGCGAGTCTTCAAACCACTCGGCTTGCGCGTGCGGCGCAGTGTGGTGAGTCTCGTGCTCTTCGTGGTGATCTACCAACTCTTCATGTCGTCGTTTTCGATCCTCGGCTACGTTCAGGAGCTGACTCGACGCGCCCGGCGCTGGAAGTAGGCGGCGAGCGAGGCACGCTACGCTGTCTCACGCCAGTTGCACGAGCGACCGCCCCCAGACCCTTACAACGTTCGCGGAGCCGGTGGTGCCGCCGAGCGGATTCGCCGGGCCAGCGGCCTCTTAACCTGGTCAAGCACGAGTGTTACGGCGAGCACCACGCCAATGACCAGCGCGATCACCCCTGCGCCGACCGGGGCCATCAGGATTCCGCGATTCGCGATCGTCGCTACGACGATGACGTCAACCACGCTCGAGATGACCATCCAGCGACTGGGCCGCGCTCGCCAGATGCGTTGCTCGTCGCGTACGAGGTAGACGGTCGCCTGTCCCGTTGCGACCAGCATCACGAAGACCAGCGTCTGGGTCGTCGCGAGACCGAACCCCGCAACGTCTCGGCCCACGTAGTACGTCGCGAAGGACAACAGCAGCCACGGCACCGCAATGCCCAGCGCCATGACCGAGAGCGACGCAACGCGCCAGCGGTCCGGTTGCGTTGAGAACCCCACGTGATCAGTCGCGATCGACATCGTCACGAAGTCGTTCGCGAACAACAACAGCAGCACGAGACGCGGCGTGGTGACGAACTGGCCGGTTAGCAGCAACCCGAGCGCCAGAAAGATCGAGACGTGGAAGGTCTTGACGATCTTGTTCAACGTGTAGGTCAGCATGCGCTGGTAGACCCGTCGCCCAGTCTCAACGGCACTCACCACGTTGGCCAATCCTTCGTTGGTCAGCACCGCACTGGCCGCGGCCTTGGCCACGTCGGTCGCACTCGCCACGGCGATCCCCACTTCGGCGCGCTTCAGGGCCGGCGCGTCGTTGACGCCGTCCCCGGTCATGCCTACGACGTGGCCGGCGAGTTGTGCTCGCTCCACCAACCTAAGCTTGTCCTCGGGCAACACACCGGCAACGACGTCGAAGTCGATGGGGTCGCCGGTGCCCGCGCGGAGCGCCGCCGCCGTGACTACGCGGTCGCCCAGGCCCACCTCGCGCGCAACGGCGAGCGCCGTCGCCTCGGTATCCCCCGTGACCATGATGACCGCGACGCCCAACTCGGCGAGCCGCTCAATCAGCGCGGCGGCGTCCGGACGCACGGGGTCGCCGAGCGCCACTAGCCCCACCACCGAAAGCGACGACGAATCGCCGAGGGCGACCGCGAGCACGCGGGCACCACTCGCGGCGAGACGCACGACGTCGGCGTCGAGCGTCGTGGGCGCGTCGCCGAGCGCCGCGAGCACCGACGGCGTACCCTTAGCGACTCGGCGCGTCGCGCCGTCGAGCACGACCAGGGCTTCGGACCGCTTCGTCGACGGATCGAAGGGCACGAACCCGCGCCGCACCAGTCGGTGGGATGCGTCGAACGACTCGAGCACCGCGAGATCAAGTGGATCCTGGGTCGCCTCATCGGACGCCGCCGCCGCCAGGACGAGCACGTCGGCGCGATCGTGGCCCCCGTAAGCGAGCACGTCGGCGACGCGCAGCCGGTTCTGGGTGATCGTTCCGGTCTTGTCCGTGCAGAGCAAGTCCATCGCGGCCGCCTCTTCGATCGCGGAGAGGCGCGTAACCAGTACGCCCTGGCGGGCCAGCTCGAGTGCCCCGAGCGACGTGGTGAGCGTGAAGGTCGCGGGCAACGCCACGGGGACCGTCGCCACGACCAGGATGAGCACGAACGGCACGAGGGCGTGCCAGGCGAGGTGGCGAACCAGTCCGTAGGCGAGTACGCCAACCACGAGCGCCCCGTCCATCGCGAGCAACGCCCACACGACGCGAAAAATGGTCGCTTCGAGATGGCTCACCGTCGTCGACTCGCTCGTCAACTGCGCGGTGCGCCCGTAAAGCGTTGCGGCGCCAGTGGCGGTCACCTCAGCGGTCGCCTCGCCACGGCGCACGATCGCCCCGGAATAGAGCGGACCACCCGCCGCCACCTCCACCTCGGCCGACTCTCCCGTGAGGACCGACTGATCAACCGCAATCGACCCGTTTCGCACCATCAGGTCAGCGGGCACGATGTCCCCGGCTCGCACGTGCACCACGTCGCCGACGACCAGCTCGGTGGCGTCGAGCAACCCCCACTTCCCGTCGCGCCGAGTGCGGGCGGTGATCGCGAGGCGGCGGCGAAGCGCGGCGAGCGCGTCGCGAGCGCGGCCCTCTTGGACGACGCCGAGCACCGCGTTGAATCCAATAAGCACGGCGATGATCACGGCTTCGGTACCGTGTCCAACCACCACCTCGAGCACGACCGCGGCCTCGAGCAGCAGCGGCACCGGACCAGTGACGGTGTGCAGCAGACGGCGAACCGCGTGCGTCGGTGGTTCGGGCAACGTATTTGGACCCGACGCCTCGAGACGGGCCAGCGCTTCGCTCGACGAGAGTCCTGGCGGGTCCTCGAGCGACGCGCCGTGCGTTGACGACGACGAGACGCTGGTCGTCGGGTCACTCATCACGGTGCCATCTTTCACCCGCTGGCGCCAGGTGACCAGTTGGCGCTGGTCGACCAACCGCGACGCGACGAGGCTGAGTGTTTGGATGACGTCAGGCGATATTTGCGCGCAATCCGCGGACCACGGGCCGACCGGCACCAATCCAGCCGCTGGTGCCACCCACCACGGATCGGGCGTCGTGGCCAATGCGCGCGAGGTGTGCCGCTGCGACGCGACTACGGTTCCCGCTTTGGCAGATCACGTAGATCGGCTGGCCGAGTGGCAAGCTGCTCGCGGCTGCGGGTACCGTCGCGAGCGGTACGAGATGCGCGCCGGGCACGTGGCCAGCTTCGTACTCGTGGGGCTCGCGAACGTCGAGCACGTGGGCGCCGTCGGCGTGCGCGGCGATGAAATTGCGGACGTCTATCTCACTGAACACAACAATCCTCCTGTGGAAGCGATGAGGTATATACCCCCCGGGGTATATTAGCACCATCCGCCGCGGCGCGGCCCGGCGCTGTTCACGGTCCGCACCGACGGCGTTGTTCTCGACGTCGGTGCTATCGTGCGATCGATTCACCACGGGAGCTCGGACGGACCGGGCTGAGAGGGTGGTTGGCCCACGGGCCGGTGCCGCCGACCGTCGAACTTGTCCGGATAATGCCGGCGTAAGGAGCACGATGTCCACCTCGTCAGATTCGTCGTCGTTCACCGTGGTATCGGGTGATTCCCACGCCGAGGTCGCCCGAACGCTCGTCGAACCCGTCCCCCAGGCGCTCGGCCTGGTCGACCAGTTCGGGCTGTGGGGAAACCTCGGGGTGAGTCTGCTCGGCTTCACCGGCGCCATCTTCGTCCTGCAACCGTTCGGCACGGGGACGCCCGAACTATCGCTACTCGCCGGCCTCACCGCGATCGCGGTCGGCACCGTACTCGGCACCCTCGCCATCGCCTGGTCCGGCGTCGCGGGCGCGCGCACCGGAGCCCCGGCGATGGTGCTCTTGCGCGGACTGTTCGGCAGTCGGCTCTCCTACGTTCCGACGATTATCAACATCATCCAACTCCTCGGGTGGGGCGTCTTCGAGCTCGTCACCATCGCCACCGCCGCGAGGGTCGTCGAGCCCGCGTTGCCGCAGTGGACGTACGTGCTGTTCGCGGGCGTGGCGACGGGCCTACTCACCCTGCGCCCGCTCGGCGCCATACGCATCCTGCGGCGCGTCGCCACGCCCGCGGTGCTCGTCGTGCTCGTCTACCTCTTCGTCGAACTCGTGGGTCACCGCCTACCCGTGGCCACCCGCGGCACCTGGTCGGGCTTCTGGGCGGCCACCGATACCGTCATCGCCGTCGCGGTCTCGTTCGCTCCCGTCGCCGCCGACTACACGCGCCACTCCCGAACGCCGCGTACCGCGTTCTGGGGGTCATTCGTCGGCTACGGCCTGACTCAGGTTCTCTGCTACGTCATCGGCCTCGTTGCGCTGGTGACGGTGGCCCGCTCGCCCTCGGACATCTACGGCGCGTTCGTCGCGGTGCCTTTTGGCGCGCTGTGCTTCGCCCTGCTCGCCACGCGCGAACTCGACCAGTCCTTCGCCGACGTGTATTCAACGGTTGTGTCGGTGCAGAATCTGCGACCTCTCTGGGACCGGCGCGTCCTCGCCCTGGTGGTCGCCGCGGTCTCGACGGGATTGGCCCTCGGGATCAACATCGCGGACTACGAGAACTTCCTCGTGCTGCTCGGCTCGGTCTTCGTCCCGCTCACCGCCGTCTTCCTGGTGGACTACTTTCTCGTCGCTCGAGGAACGTGGAACCTGTCCGTCCACGCGCCCACCCGATGGGCGACCGTCGTCGCGTGGTCGATCGGCTTCGTCGCGTACCAACTCATCAATCCCGGCTACATCGGCTGGTGGGTGTCGATGTGGGCGCACGTCGCGACAGCCCTACGCTTCCACGCGCAGGGCTGGATGTCGGCGTCCCTGACCTCGTTCGTCGTCGCGGCGATCGCCACGGGCGCTAGCGAAGCCATCGTCGCGACGGTGCGCCGGATTCGCCACGGTCGAGTGAGCAGCCCGCGATGACGGTTGCGCCACGCGGTGGCGGTGAACCCCGCGTCCAGGGCATGGCGGCCGACCTCGTGGACGGTGACTGGCCGGCGATCACCGAGCTCGAGGCTCGCGACGTGCTGGTCGACTTCGAGCTGGGGACCGCGCACCCAGCCGACGCCGAGATCGCGTGGCGCAGTCCACGCCCGATGTCGGCCGCCGCGATCGTTCGGCTAGGCGATCGCTCCGTCTTTTTGAAGCGACACCACGCGAGCGTGCGCGACGCCGACCGGCTCGCTCTCGAGCACCGATTCATCGGCCACCTCGCGGACCGGGGCCAGTCGGTTCCCGCCGTGCTCGCGACGCGCGACGCGGGGTCGGTGCTCGATCGCGGCCGGGTGCTCTACGAAGCGCACGACGTCGCGCGGGGGGTCGACCTCTACCGGTCGTCGCCGTCGTGGTTCCCCTATCGCGCCGCGTCACACGCCCGCGCGGCCGGGCGAACGCTCGCCGCGCTGCACCTGGCCGCGGCCGACTTCGACGCGCCCGCGTGGCCACTCGGCGTGCTGACGAACTCGGTCGAGATTGTCGCCTCGAACGATCCGCTGGCGGCGCTTCACGAGGTCGTCGTCCGCCGACCCGGGCTCGCCGCCGCGACGTCGCACTACGCGTTACTCGACGACGTCGAGCGACATCTGGTCGAACCGATTGCCGTCGCGTCGGCCCGGCTGCGCGGCCGCAAGTCCCAGTGGACCCACGGCGACTGGCACGCGTCGAATCTGACCTGGAGCAGCACGAGTGCCCGCGCGCACGTGCGCGACGTCTTCGATTTCGGCCTGGCCAACCGCACCTTCGCACTGCACGATCTGGCCGTCGCGATTGAGCGTGGCGTCGTTGACTGGCTCGACGTCGCGGGCGTGGGAGTGATCACCGTTGACAATGGTGCGCTCGACGCACTACTGGCCGGCTATGACGAGGTGGTCGCGCTGTCCGACGACGATCGAGCGACGCTGGCCGCGATCGTGCCCGTCGCGCACGTCGAGTACGCGTTATCCGAAGTCGAGTACTTCGGCCACGTCGTCAACTCGCTGGTCAATCGGGACCGCGCCTACCACGGGTACCTGCTCGGACACGCTCGCTGGTTCGCGCAGACGGGGTCGTCGCTACTCGAGCGCGTGCGCGCGGGCCGGCGCTGACGCGAGCGAGAACGATCGCGACCGGTAGGGTGGCGTGATGCCGTTCTCGTGCACCAGTGCTCGCGTAGTGAGCGCCGCCGTGGTCGGATACCTCGGCGCGTCGCCGCTGGGCGCCGACGCCCAGTTCGCGGTCGCCGCGCTCGCCGTCGCGGCCGCCCTGGGATGGTCACGATGGCGTGGCCACGCGGCGACGTGTCCCACGGGGTCACCGCGACGGGAGCGACACAGCACGCGGCGCCCACCCCGAGCGCCGCAATCGAACCGAGAGGGTGTGTTATGACCGACGACCGCGAACCCGCCAAAGTGGCCTTCCTGATCATCAGCGACGACCAGGCCCGCGCGGTGCCGGGCATCGTGATGGCCACGCGAATGAAGGTGAACCGCGGCGTCGACGTGCGGGTCCTCTTCTTTGGACCCGCCGTGCGACTGGCCGCGAGCGGGCTCATCGACGCACACCTCGCCGCGCTACGCGACGCCGGCATCGCCACCAAGGCCTGTCGCGCGAACGTGGAGCAGTACGACGTCACCGACGAGATCAGCGTGCGACCCCTGGAGCTTCTCGCTGCGGGTGCCGAAGTCGAAGCCTTCGCCCGCGAGGGCTACACCGTCGTCAGCTTCTAGCGCTGGCACCGCGCTAGTTCACTTCAGTAACTACGAAGTTGCGCATCGTGCAGTGACGTGACCATACTGACCGTATGGACGTCGAAGCCGTCGGGCGCCGAGAGCGCAAGCGTCTAGCGACGCACGAGGCACTGCGGGCGGCGGCCCTGCGCCTCAGCGCCGAACGGGGCATCCGCGAGGTGACGGTAGAGGAAATAGCGACGGCCGCGGACGTCTCGGTGCGTACCTTCTACGACCACTTCGCGACCAAGGAAGACGCCGTGGTCGGCTTTGACGAGTGGCGCGTCGACCGGCTGCGCGACGCCCTGCTCGCGCGACCCGCGACCGAGACGCCACTCGAGGCCCTGCGCGAGGTCCTCGGCGAGCTGCTCAAGGAGTCGCGGGGCGAGTGGCCCCTTCGGATGAAGGCCATCGCCAACGAACCCGCGCTGCTGTCGCGTCTGATCGCGTCGTTCACCGGCTACGAGCGCGCGATGATCGACGTCGTGGCCGAGCGCACGAGGCTCGACCGTGACCACGATCCGTACCCCGCCCTCGTCACCGCCGTCGCGACGGGAGCGCTGCGCGCCTCCATGGCGACGTGGCGCGCTAACGGATCGCACGGCGACGCCCGGACCAACTTCAACGAGGCCATCGCCACGGTCGCGGCCGGACTCGCGCCGCCCACGCGAACGACCGAGGGCGACGAGGCGTGCTGACCCGCCTCGTTCTTCGCCACCTGCGCCCCTACCGACGCTCGGTTGCGCTGCTCGTCGTGCTGCTGATGGCCCAGACGGTCGGCAACCTCTACCTACCGAACCTCAACGCTGACATCATCAACGGCGGCGTCGTGGCCGGCAACTTGCACTACATCCTTCGAACCGGCGTGTGGATGCTGCTGCTCACCCTCGCGGTCGGCGCCTTCGCAGTGGTGGCGGTGTTCTTCGCGTCGCGCGTGTCGATGGCCGCGGGCGCCGACATGCGCGGCGCCATCTTCACGCGCGTCCAATCCTTCGCCGCGCGCGACGTGAACGCCTTCGGCACCGCGTCGCTGATCACGCGCAACACCAACGACGTCCAGCAAATTCAGATCTTCTTGCAGATGGCCCTCACGGTCATGGTGATCGCCCCGATCATGTCGGTGGGCGGCATCATCATGGCGTTGCACGAGGGGGCTCGACTCTCGGTACTCCTCCTGGTCACGGTGCCGGTGATGGCGATCTTCATCGGTGCCGTCATGATCCGGGTGATCCCCCAGTTTCGCTCGATGCAGCTGAAGATCGACCGAATCAACCAGGTGCTGCGCGAGCAGATCACGGGCGTTCGCGTCATTCGCGCCTTCGTGCGCACTCGTTACGAAGCCGACCGCTTCGAGGTCGCCAACGCGAGCCTGACCACCACGGCCCTGCGGGTGAACCGGGTCTTCGCGCTGGCCATGCCCGCGATGATGACGATCCTGAATCTCTCGAGTGTGGCGGTGATCTGGTTCGGTGGTCGATTCGTCAGCGAGGGGTCCATGCCCATCGGCAACCTGACCGCCTTTCTCACCTACATCCTGCAGATCCTGCTCTCGGTGATGATGGCGGTCATGGTCGCCATCCTGGTGCCGCGCGCGGCCGCGAGCGCCGAGCGTATCGAGGCGGTCCTCGACACGACGCCCGCCGTGGCCGATCCGTCGACGCCCGTGACGCCGAGTGCGCCGAGCGGCCTCGTCCAGCTGCGCGACGTCGTCTTCGCCTATCCGGGCAGCGAGCGACCCGTGCTCGAGAACCTCACGGTTGACTTCGAACCCGGCTCCACCAGCGCGATCATCGGCGGCACGGGCAGCGGCAAGACGACGCTGGTGAACCTGATTCCGCGGTTCTTCGACGCGACCAGCGGCGCGGTCGTCGTGAACGGCGTCGACGTCCGCGACCAGGCCCTCGAACCGCTCTGGGCGGAGATCGGGCTCGTACCCCAGACCGCCTACTTGTTCAGCGGGACCGTCGAGAGCAATCTGCGCTTCGGACGTCCCGAGGCGACCGACGCCGAGCTCTGGCGCGCCCTCGAGGTGGCCCAAGCGCGAGACTTCGTCGCCACCATGCCCGGCGGACTCGACGCGCCGATCGACCAAGGGGGCACGAACGTCTCGGGCGGCCAGCGCCAACGGCTGGCCATCGCGCGCGCCCTGGTGAAGCGGCCGCGGATCTATCTCTTCGACGACTGCTTCTCCGCGCTCGACGCCGCCACCGACGCGCGCCTGCGCGCGGCGCTGATCGATGAGACTGCTGACGCCACCGTCGTCATCGTCGCCCAGCGCGTCAGCACGGTCATGCACGCCGATCGCATCGTCGTGCTCGACGATGGTCGAATCGTCGGGGTGGGCACCCACCACCACTTGCTCGCCGACTGCGAGCCCTACCGCGAAATCGTCATCTCCCAACTCGGCGCGGCGGCCGCGACGTGACGATGGGCCCCATGGGCGCGATGCGGGGCGCGCTCGCCCCGCCGCAGTCGAGCCAGGACGTGCGCCGTACGGCGCTCCGGCTCGTGCAGCTCCTGCGACCGGATCGCTGGCGGCTCTGGGGCGCCCTGGCGCTCGGCGTCACGTCGGTCGCCTTCATGGTGTCGGGCCCCCAGATTCTCGGCAACGCGACCAACGTCCTCTTCGACGGACTCGTCGCCAAGCGCCTGCCCGCCGGCACCACGCAACGCCAGGCGGAGCAGTTCCTGCGCGCCCACGGCCACCAGCAGCTCGCGTCGATGATCGCCGGCATGCACCTCACGCCGGGCGTCGGGGTGAACATCGATCAGATGGGCCGGGTGCTCGGCGCGGCCGCGCTCGTCTACCTCGTCGGCGCGACGTTCAGCTACCTCCAGGGCTACACCATGGCCGGCGTCACCCAGCGGGTCATGTCCCAGATGCGACGGGACGTCGAAACCAAGCTCAGTCGCCTGCCCCTGCGCTACTTCGACAGCCACCCGCACGGTGACGTCCTCAGCCGCGTGACCAACGACATCGACAACCTGACAACGACGATCCAGCAAGGGCTCAGCCAGCTGCTGACGTCCGCCCTCACGGTCATCGGCGTCCTCGCCATGATGCTGTGGATCTCGCCGCTGCTCGCCGTCGTCGCGGTCATCACCATTCCGCTCGCCTTCGTCGTGACGGTACTCATCGCCCGGCGCTCGCAAGTCCAGTTCGCGGCGCAGTGGAATCGGACCGGAATGCTCAACGGCCTGGTCGAAGAGACCCACAGCGGCCACGAGCTGGTGCAGGTGTTCGGGCGCCGCGACGCGACGGTGAGCGAGTTCACCCGCCAGAACCGCCGTCTCTACGAGTCGAGCTTTCGAGCGCAGTTCCTCTCGGGCATCGTGCAGCCGTCCGTGCAGTTCATCTCCAACCTCAACTACGTCGTCATCGCCGTCGTCGGCGGCTACCGCGTGGCCTCGGGCCTGCTCTCGCTCGGCGCGGTGACGGCCTTCATCCAGTACTCGCGCCAGTTCACCATGCCCATCACCCAGATCGCGGGCCAGATGAACATGCTGCAGTCGGGCCTCGC
>JAKBCI010000237.1 GCA_021807965.1 Actinomycetes bacterium | reverse complement strand
CACCGACACCCCGGCGGCCACGAGATCAGCCCGACGATCCTGCCGAGCCTCGGCCGCTGGATACTGAACCGCAACGTCGCCAGTTGACGCGTCGAGGTACCCCGTAGCCACGTAACCTCGCTCTCGCCGCGAGCCCTTCGCGACGGTCGACGAACGCGACCCGCTCCTTCGCGGCCTGCTCGACCTCGGCCGACCTAGCATCAAAGTGTGCCTATCACACCCCTCGTGGTCAGCCTGCCCGACTCGAGCTTGCGTGACGTGCTTCCCACAACGACGACACCCGTCGAACTCATCGAATGGGATCTCCGCACCCCCATCGACCTCGCCCACGTCGACATCGTCGTGCCCCCGTACATGGGCACCTCGGCCCGCCTGGTGAACCTCGCGGGACTCTCTACCCAGCTCGTCCAGAGCCAGTCGATCGGTTACGACGGTGTGGCGAGCGTCCTGCCTCGCGGCTTCGTCTACGCCAATGCCGCGGGCGTGCACGAAGCCTCCACGGCCGAGCTAGCCGTTGCGCTCACCCTTGCCGCCCAGCGTGGACTCGCGCACTTCGTACGCGACGCCGAAGCCGGACAGTGGCGGCCTCGATACCTCGACAGCCTCGCCGACCGTCGCGTCGTGCTCATTGGGGTTGGCGGGGTCGGACGCGCCATTGCTGAGCGACTCGCCCCCTTTGAAGTGGAGCTCGTGCGGGTCGCGACGCACGCACGCCGCGACGACCTCGGCGACGTGATCGGCATCGACGCTCTCGATGACGTCCTCGGCTCGGCCGACGTGGTCATCGTGGCGGTACCCCTCACCGACTCAACTCGCCAACTCGTCGATGATCGATTCCTTCGCTCGATGCGCGACGGCGCCCTGTTCGTGAACGTCTCGCGGGGGCTCGTGGCTGACACCAGCGCTCTGCTCGATCACGCCCGTCGAGGGCGCCTCCGTTTGGGGCTCGACGTCGTTGATCCCGAGCCACTCCCCGACGGCCACCCCTTGTTCTCCCTGTCGAACGTGCTGATCTCGCCTCACGTCGGAGGGGCAACCTCGGCGATGCTGCCGCGCATGGCGCGACTGCTCGGCGACCAGATAGACCGAATCGGCCATGGCCTGGAACCTCGAAACGTCGTGCTACGGACGTAGGACCACCCTCGACACGTCAACCCAGCCCGCAGCGTCGCGCGACGACCTCCAATGAGACGAGACGTAGCGAAGCGTCGACCCGTCATCGCCGTGGAGACGATGGGGCTCGAACCCACGACCTCAGGCTTGCAAAGCCCGCGCTCTACCAACTGAGCTACGTCCCCATTAGGAGGGCCTAGCCTAGCCGCACCTCGCGCGTGTGGACATCCCCGAACCGTCCCCGTGAACGGCTCGCGTCGCCACGTCGCGGCAAGCAGCGGCTCTCCCGTGGACGAACGTCAGGGCACCGCGTCGCCGACTGGACGCAACTCGCCACGAAACCGGGGACCGAGGCGAAAGGCGACGAACGCCCAGATCACGAGATCGGTCACGAAGATAGCGCCGGGAAATAGCGCGCCGAGCGTCGTGAACTCGCGCAACGAGAGGATGGTGATCGTCGTGTTGACGACACCGGTGAAGAACGTCCACGCGGTCTCGGACGACGGCACCAGCCACGCCTTTCGAACCGTCGGCAGGCCGGCGAGTTGATCGGCGACCACGAAGGACACCAGCGCGACCGTTGGCTCGTGCACCTGGGTCCAAAAGACGATTCCCGCAACGGAGAGAACGCCGCAGACGATGTCGAAGTGACCGATCCGCCACGTCCCGTCGTGGCCGCGAAACGAGGCCACGACGATCAGGATCGGAATCAACCCAAAGACCAGTGTCATGAGTGCCGCGAGTCCCACGTGCTGCTGCACCTCGACGACAAAGGCGAGGACACCTTCGATCCCCCACAGACTCCACGTCACGCGATTCGGCGACGTCACGCCGCGCACCGTGTCGCGGATGTATCCGGCGGCGCCCACGAACGAAAACGCTGCGGCCAGGTACACGAAGCGAGGGTCGATCACCGGTCCAGTCTGCCGTAGGTTAGACGTGGCCACGTCGCGAACTAATCTCGGCGTCCATGGACGCCGTCACCTTTCTCGGCCTGACCCAGCACGACGAGCGGACGTGGTCCATGCGCGTCACCGAGCGCGTCATGACCCCGGGTCACTTCTTGTTCGGTGGCTGCGGCCTCGCCGCCGGCGTGGTCGCCCTTGAGGCGGCGAGTGGGCGACCAGCGGTCTGGGCTAGCGCGCAGTATCTGGCGTACGCCCTCGAGGGGGCCGACGTGGACATCACCACGAACCTCGCGGTCGTCGGCGGACACGTCACCCAGGCTCGAGCAACCGCCACGGTGGCGGGCCACGAGATACTGACCGTGAACGCCGCGCTCGGCACCGGACTCCTGACGGGACCGCCGTGGTTAGTCATGCCCGACGTTGCGCCCCCGCACGAGTGCCCGCGCCGAGAGTTGCCAGAGTGGTTTGACCGGTCGATTTTCGAACACGTCGAAACGAGAGTCGCCCTGGGTCGCCGCGCCAGCGAGCTTGACGGTACTCCCGGCTCGCCGGTGAGCGCTCTGTGGGCTCGTATCCCCGGACACCTCGACCCGTCGGCCGCGACCATCGCAATTCTTGGTGACTTCGTGTCTGGCGGCGCTTCGGAACCGCTCGGGCGCCGCACGCGTGGGCGCAGCCTCGATAACACGATTCGGGTAGCAACCCTCACCGCGACGGAGTGGGTTCTCTGCGAAATCCACATGCACGCGCTAGTGGGAGGCTTCGGCCAGGGTACCGCTTTCCTCTGGAGCCAGTCGGGCGTCCTACTCGCTACCGCCAGCCAGTCCATCGCCGCGAAGTTGTGGAACGAGTAAGGAGTGGCGGGGGTGGTGTAGATTGGACATTCCTTGGGGCTATAGCTCAGTCGGTTAGAGCGCGTCACTGATAATGACGAGGTCGTAAGTTCGATTCTTACTAGCCCCACCAGGAGGGTTTCCCGTAATTCCCGGAAATTGTTCCCACAAATCAATGGCCGCTACTTTCCTGGACTCCGGCTCATGGTCGACTGAGCATTGCTGCACTTCCGGTACTAGCGGGTTGAGCTGTCCACAATGCCGTCATGCAACCTGCGCCGA
>JAKBCI010000236.1 GCA_021807965.1 Actinomycetes bacterium | reverse complement strand
GGTGTGGGCGTGGCCCCGGTAGGTCGCGAACGTCCAGTCGTCGGGTCGCATCGCCGCGGCCACGCCCGCGGCGATGGCCTCTTGACCGAGCGAGAGGTGGCTCGTCCCCTTCACCAGGTTCTCGAGGAACAGGTCGTAGGCCCTCGTCTCGAAGAGGCGCAGCGCGACCTGGCTTCGGTACAGCGCGAGCCGGCGGTCGAGGTCGCTGGACGTCTGTAGTGGCGTTGCGGTGGTCATCGTACTCCTAGTACTCGTTCGCGATCAGCAGGTCCTGGGCGGGGAACTTGGTGAGGATGGCCGGGCCGTCGCGGGTGACCACGCCCTCCTCCTCGATTCGAGCGGCCGACACCCCGTCGCTCGCCGGACAGTAGGTCTCCAGGGCAAAGACCATCCCCTCCTCGAGCACGATGGGGTCGCTCAGGCTGTTGAGCCGGCTGATGATCGGCCGCTCGTGGAGCCCGAGTCCGAGGCCGTGGCCGAACTGCAGACCGAAGGCCGCCATCTCGTCGGCGAAGCCGAACTCGGTCGCGGCCGGCCACGCTCGAGCAATCTCGTCGGTGCCCACGCCGGGCTTCACGAGGTCGATCGCCCGGTCCATCCACTCGCGCGCCTGGGCGTACGCGTCGCGCTGGGGGGCGGTCGAGCTGCCGACCGAGAGCGTGCGGTAGTAGCAGGTCCGGTAGCCGTTGTAGGAGTGGATGATGTCGAAGAAGGCTTGGTCGCCAGGACGGATGATCCGATCGGTGAAGTTGTGCGGGTGCGGGTTGCAGCGCTCACCCGAGACGGCGTTCACCGCCTCGACCTGGTCCGAGCCCATCTCGTAGAGCCGCTGGTTCACGAGTGCGACGATCTGGTTCTCGCGCACACCCGGCTTCAAGGCCTCAAAGACGTCCTGGTAGACGCCGTCGACCATGGCCGCCGCCTGGCTGAGCAGTGTGATCTCGTCGACGTTCTTGATCACCCGCGCATCGAGCATCGTCTGCTGGGCGTCGCGCACCTCGACGCCGGCCGCTTGCATCTCGAAGAGGAAGGGCAGCTCCACGATGTCCACGCCGACGGGTTGGTCGGCGACCCCGGCGTCAGCGAGCAGTCCCACTATCTCGCGCACCGCGGACGCGAAGAGGCCTGCGCGCGGCGCGATCGCGCCGCGCATGCCGAGCATCCCGGCGCGGCAGTTGTCCGGCTCGAGCCAGGGCGCGAACAGCTTGTGGTGCCGAGCGGCCGAGCCGAAGTCCCACACCATCGGCTCGCCACCGCGGGTGAGCAGGCAGTACCGCGTCATCTTGTCGCCGAGGGCGCCGCCCACCCAGGTGCCCGAGACGTAGCGAATATTGTAGAAGTCAAAGAGCAGCAGCGAGCCGAACTCGCTCGCGTCGAGCGCGGCGCGCGCGCGCGCCAGGCGGTAGTCGCGCAGGCGTTCGAAGTTCACCCGCGTTTCGAAGTCCACCCCCATATGACCCGGGGTGATCATCGTCGGTCCAAAACCCTCTCTCACTGTGGCGCCCCCAATCCGTCGTCGACGAATGCGTCCTCGGGCGCCATCGCGAGTCCCGAACGCCGCGCCTGCTCGACCAGCAGCACCGCGAAGTCCTCGTCGGCGTAGCCGGCACCGATGGCGCTCGCTACCAGCTCACTGGTCAGGGCCGACACCGGCATCGCCGCGCCGAGCGACGTCGCCGCCGCCATCGCGAGATCGAAGTCCTTGCGCAGCAGCACCGGCGTGAAGGTGGGGGTGAAGTCGAGGTGTACGAGCGCCGGCGACTTGTAGCGGCTGAAGGTCGAGCCCATGACCGACTGGTTGATGAACTCGAGGAACGCGTGGCGCGAGACGCCGCCCTTCTCGGCGAGCACCGTCACCTCGGACAGGACCTGGGTCACGACCCCGAGCACCACGTTGTGACAGATCTTGACGAGCCGCGCGAGCTCGTCGTCGCCGACGTAGGTGACGCCCTTGCCGAGCTCGTCGAGGTACCCGCGCACCCGCTCGAAGGCCGCCAACGAACCCGAGACCGCCAGCGTGAGGTTGCCCGTCGCGACGACCTTGGGGTTGCCGCTCACCGGCGCCGCGAGGAAGTCCGCCCCGCGCGCCGCGCAGGCGGCGCGAATCGCCGCCGAGGTGTCCGCCGATACCGTCGAGCAGTCCACGACGACGCCGGGGGCGCGCCGTGGATCGGCGAGGACGCCGCCGGGACCGCTCACCACCTCGACGAGGTCGAGGTTGCCCGCGACCATGACGAACACGACGTCGCAGTCGGCGAGGTCCACCGGACGCTCGACGACGGTCGCGCCGAGCGCGCCGAGCGCGTCCGCCTTGGCCCGCGTGCGGTTGGTCACGCGAACGTCGTGGCCGGCGAGGACCAGGCGTCGGGCCATGGCCGCGCCCATGCGGCCACAGCCGATCCATCCAATGCGGGCTTCGCTCATCGTTCTCCCATCGTCGCGTGGCGAGCCTCTTCGAGCGAGCCGCCCAGGTAGAGCGCGCCGATCTCGGGGTTGGTGAGCACCTCGCCACCCGTGCCAGTAAGCCGTACTCGACCATTCTCTAGCACGACGCCGTGGTGGCTCAGCTTGAGGGCCTGCCTCGCGTTCTGCTCGACCAGCAAGACGGTACGACCGGCCTCGTTCATCTGCTTCACGGTGGCGAACATCACGCGCAGCGTCTTCGGGTCCAGTCCCATGGAGGGCTCGTCGAGTACGACGAGTTCGGGTTCGAGCATCAAGCAGCGCGCGAATTCGACGAGGCGCTGCTGGCCACCCGAGAGGCTGCCGGCCTTGTCGCCGGCGCGTTCGGCGACAATCGGGAACATCGAGCGGATTCGCTCGAGCCGTTCGGCGACCACCCGCTTGTCGCGCTCGAGAAACGCCCCGAGTTCCACATTCTGCTCGACGGTCATCTCGCGAAAGAGGCTGTGGTTCTGGGGAACCTGCACGACGCCCATTCTGAGGATCTCGCGCGGGCTCTTGCCGACCACGTTCACGCCCTTGAACCAGATCTCCCCGAGGCGCGGCTTGACGAGCCCGCTCAGCGCCTTCAGCAGGGTCGACTTACCCGACCCGTTGGGTCCCACGATGCACGTGACCCCGCCCGGGGCGACGTTGAAGTCGACGCCCTTCAAGACGTCGCCACCGCCGTACCC
>JAKBCI010000235.1:1966-3139 GCA_021807965.1 Actinomycetes bacterium | reverse complement strand
CGGCGAGCGCCAACGCCGCCGCATCGACGACTTTTTTAACGATTCGTCCTCCACCGAGATCTACACCCTCTTGATGCGCGTCACCTGGTTCCCGACGGTTGAAAGCGCCTTCGCGCTCGCGGTGGCGACGACGCTCGGCTGGAGTGGGTGGCTGGCCCTGCATCACGTCATCACGTTGGGCGCGGCGACCACGGTCACGCTGTACGTGGTGCAGATCAACGACCCGATTGATCGGATCATCTCGTGGCTCGACGAGCTGCAAATAGGTCAAACCGCCATGGCGCGTCTCGTCGGCGTCGCTGAGGTTGGCGACGACCGGTCTCGAACGCACCGCACGCCGTCCAGTGAGGTCATCACGCTCGACCACGTCGACTACGCCTACCGCGACGATCGTGACGTGCTACACGACGTGTCGTTGACCATCCAACCTGGCGAGCGACTCGCCATCGTTGGGCCGTCGGGAGCTGGAAAGTCGACCATCGGGCGTCTCATCGCCGGCTTCGACGCACCGCGGCGCGGATCGGCGCGGATCGGTGACGTCGAACTCTCCTCGCTCGCGCTCGACGACCTGCGATCTCACGTGGCGCTGGTGACCCAGGAGCATCACGTCTTCATCGGAACCCTGCGTGACAATTTGGCCCTCGCCCGGCCCACCGCGACCGACGACGAGCTGCTCAGCGCCCTCGACGCCGTGGACGCACTCTCGTGGGCACTGGCGCTTCCGTCGGGCCTGGACACCGAACTCGGCACCGTTGGCTTCCAGCTCGCGCCGAGCGAGGCCCAGCGAGTCGCCCTGGCGCGACTGGTTCTCGCGAATCCCCACACGCTCGTCCTTGACGAAGCCACCGCACTGCTCGATCCTCGTGCCGCACGACACCTGGAGCGTTCACTGAATGCGGTCCTGAGCGGACGGACCGTCGTGGCGATCGCGCATCGCCTCCATACGGCACACGACGCAGACCGGATCTGCGTCGTCGTCGACGGTCGAATTGTTGAGCTGGGTCACCACGACGAGCTAGTTGCTCGCAACGGTGAATACGCCGCATTATGGCGAAGCTGGCGCAGCGAGGGACGTGTCGACTCGTAGGCTTTACTCGTGACCGATTTCCTGCGCGGCGACGAGATCTCGAGTTGTGTGCACCGGGTCGCTATCAGCCGCGGCGAGCCATCGGG
>JAKBCI010000235.1:0-1956 GCA_021807965.1 Actinomycetes bacterium | reverse complement strand
CATCGGGGTTCGAACGCCCTAGCCGCGCACCCGAACTCGAACGACGTCGCCGCGATGCCGACCAGTTGCGTCGCAGCGTCTATACGCTCATCCGCGAACGTCATCCAGAGACGGTGGTCGCCGATTCCGCCGCCATCACGGCCACCGCGATCGCCGATGGCGCAACCTTGATTCTGAACCCGCATCTCCCCGGCGACCCGGTCGCGTTACGGCGGGCAGCCGTTCACGCCCTCGTTCGCGTGGGCCGACGCCAGACGACCTACACGTACGCCCCGGTATTGATCAAGAACAATGAGGTCGTCGAGCCGGCCGCCACGCGACGCACGCTGACCACGACGCTGGACCGCATCAATCCGGCGTACGCCAGCTTTCGTGATGGCGTAGGAGTTCGCACGACGCCCACCATCCTGCGGATCGGCCTGGCGCTCTCCCACGCGACCCGGGTTCTCCAGAATCTGGGTTGTGGGGACGGCGACACTCGTGGGGCCGTCGTCGACCGCCGCGCCACTGTCTGGTGGTTGGCGCTGGGTGGAAGTGATTATCCGCGCTTCAATCTCGTGGCGTACGACCGCCTCTACGCCGAACGGCTAGAGATTGTGCGAGCGCACGAGCGGTGGCGCGCCGGTGACGGACCCTTCCCCACCGAGCCCTACTGGCACCGCGAATGTCTCGACTGCCCGTACGCGGGCCTGTGTTCGAGAGTTCTCGAGGAGAGAGATGACGTCTCACTCACCCGTTTCACGTCGTTCGACCAGCAAGAGGCGTTGCGCGAACATGGCGTGACCACCCGGGCACGACTCGCACGGCTGGATCCATCGCACGCACGGCCGAGTCCGACTGCGCTCTCCACTGTCCGCCCCGAGGCACACTTGGCGCGCGTCATCGGACGCCTCGACGAGCTCATCTACCGATCGCGCGCGCACGAGCGAGGTCCCCTGCGCATCGTCGCGGCATCGGACGTGGGCTGCCCAGTCGGTGACGTCGAAGTCGACGTGGACATGGAGAGCTACGGTGAGACAACGTATCTCTGGGGCGCGCTCGTCACCGTGAACGCACCGGTCGGCGGCGTCAAACCCGGGTACGTGGCCTTTGTTAATTGGCGTGATCACGACGAGGACGGCGAAGCACGCTTGTTCGCGTCCTTCTGGGCTTGGTTTGACGACCTGCGCCATCGATGTCGCGATCAGCGACGAAGCCTGGTCGCGTACTGCTTCTGGGCTCAAGCGGAGGACGGCGCCATGGATCGGGCGGTCCGCCGGCCCGTGGTGAACGGCCCCACGAAAGATGACCTCGAGGCGTTTCGACGTTCGTCGCCCCCCCAGTGGGTCGACCTGCACCACACCGTCAAGACACAGATCCAAACCGAAGGTCCCACGGGTCTCAAACTGCTGGCTACGCAGGCGGGTTTCCAATGGCGCGACGCGAACCCGAGCGGCGAAGCGTCGATGCTGTGGTACGAGGTGGCGGCGTCAGATGGTCCAGCGGCCGAAGCATCGAAACGCCGAATCCTCGAGTACAACGAGGACGACTGTCGAGCCACGCGAGCGTTGCGCCACTGGCTGAACGGCCCCGCACGCCTGCTCGCGCACCGCGACGACTTCGATTGAGCAATGGACCTCATTAGCATGACAAGGTGTTCCCCACCCCGCCGAGCGATCCATTCATCCGCCGTTCGTGGCTCACCGGAGCCGCGTCAACGCTGTTCGGCTTCGCCGTCGCCGTCGTCACGGCGCGCGGCATCGCCGCGGTCGCGAGCGGTGCCGTAACCCGGGGCGTCGTTGTCTTACTCATCGCCCTAGCGGGTCGGGCGTTCGTCGCCGCCGGCAATTCGGTCGGGGCGTGGCGCAGCTTGGTAGCGCGCATCGTTCGGGACGATGAGGTCGGAGGTTCAAATCCTCTCGCCCCGACCAAACCGACCTCATCAAGTATGGGGTCGAGGCACCGCTTATCCAGGCC
>JAKBCI010000234.1 GCA_021807965.1 Actinomycetes bacterium | reverse complement strand
ATCGGCAAATCGTTCGGCCGGCGTCATTCGAAGATGTTGATCAATGATCGTCACATTCGAGTCATCAAACTTGGACATGAAGAACGTGAGATCTAATCCACACGCGCGCACGACCTCGCGCAAAGTCTCAAGACTTGGTGATACGGCATCGCGTTCCCAGCGAGCTATCACCGACTGCGATTTTCCGAGACGCGCACCCAGTTCGGTCTGTGTCAGGCCGGCGCGCAATCGAGCCTCTTTGATTAGATCGCCACTCACCATGAAGCCATTATAGTACATATATGCTATAGTACGGATAATCGACACCCGCGACCGCCTTCGAATCCCAACGGTCGTTGCTCGGACCTTCTCCGGCCAAAGGTTTCTATCTCGGCGGTACCAGCATCCCGTATCGCGCCCTTCCTACTGGCGTGCCTTGGACGTTCCGGTACTGGTTCTTGTTGTGTGACCCAAGGTCCACCGACCGGGACTGTACGAACGGTATCTATCCCGCCACGCCCGACCACGGAACGTAGCTGACGCCGACATTGCGCGGCGACTGATCTATTCACGTTTCTCCGGTGGCCCGTACGGGCAATCGCCGCACCGACGGTGACGACATGGTGATTCCCTCGTTGATCTGGTGGCACGACGCTGGTACGGATGCGGACCACGGAGTCTGGCGCGTCGCGCCGCGTGAGGCGTGGAACCTCGACGAGAAACGTCGCCCCGGGCGACCGCTTGCCGGGTCGCCATCGGGGAGATGGGTGACGACGTGGGGGTCGGTCGATTCCGAGCTCGCGGGGTCCACACGAGAGCGTCCGCACTGACGGGAGAGAGGGCGTTTCGGACCTTGTGGCCGCCCGAACACGTCCTGGAACTCGGCAAGAGTCGGTGCGCCACTCGAAGATCGACGACGGTAACCCTCGAGCACCCCGCAGTGATTGAGGACCATGCTCGCCCGCCGGTGCGCGGCTCGGCGGTGAAGGCTCGGTCACGTGCTCGTTGGGCGGACGCGGGCGGGCCACGGCGCTAGCGTCCATCAACGTTCACCAGAATGAGGAGTGCACCCTACACCGTGGTCCCGCGGACCTCAGACGCCAAACCACCGACGGCGTCACTGGTAGCTGACGTCGGGCGAGTCGTTGGCGGTGTCGATGAGCCGGCGACGCGGATTCGCTGGGTCGCGCGTGTTGGCCCGTCGAGCACACCGGTCGTGGTGCTAGTGCAAGACGGACGATGCGCCGTCGAGGTCCCTGCGCTCGTTCGCCGTACGGTCCTCTCGGGCGCTGATGCGTGACCCCATTTGTTAGGTGGTTGGTGTTGGTATGGTGATCGTCGTGGCCGTTGCCCGTCTCGCCTCGACGTCGCTTGACTGTTCAGACCCTGGCGCGCTCGCGGACTTCTGGGCGGCGCTGCTCGGTGGGAACGTCGCCTTTCGCAGTGATGCGTTCTGCGCAGTGCAGGTCGAGAATGGCTGGATCACCGCCGTGAAAGTGGACGACTACCGGTCGCCCACGTGGCCAACCGCCGAGGTTCCCAAGCAGATTCATCTCGACCTGGCCACTTCCGACCTCGAGGTGGCCGAGGCCGAAGCCCTGCGTCTCGGGGCACGCAAGGCGGCCAGTCAGCCGGCGCCCGAGCGTTGGCGCGTGTTCTTCGATCCCGCTGGCCACCCCTTCTGCTTCACCACGCAAATTCCCGAGTGAGCGACGTGAACGGGTGGGAGCGAGGTGATGCCACTTGCGCCGTGCCACCTTCGGTGACGCGGCGGCCGCGCCACCTGACCACGAGTAGTCAGCTAAGGGTTGCGCCAGGGATGTGGTGGTGAGATTGATGGCGTGCGATGGTAACCGCACCGCACGAGCGCGCTAAACATCGTGGTCCACGAGTCAACGGTGGTTACGGTGGCCGACGCGAAGGCGTGGTCAGAGTGGCTTCGAGATCACGTCGACCGGGGCGAAGGCATATGGCTTGTACTGGCGAACAAGGGAAGTGTCGGAGCCACGACGTTGACCTACGACGAGGCCCTTGACGAGGCGATCTGTCACGGCTGGGTGGACGGACAGCTCGCGAAGGGTGATGAAGGAGCGTATCGGCGTCGATTTACGCGGCGACGACCGGACAGCGCTTGGTCGAAACGTAACGTAGCCATCGTCGAGCGACTCCTTGCCGAGGGTCGAATGAGGCCCGCTGGTCTCATGGCGGTGGAGCGGGCCAAGGCGAACGGCCACTGGGACCGTGCCTACGCGAGCAGCGCGACCGCGGAGGTTCCATCGGACCTAGCCGCGGCGCTGCAGGCCAATCCGCCGGCGAAGGCAATGTTCGAGTGCTTGAGCAGCGCTGATCGCTACTCGGTCATTTACCGAGTGACTACCGTCGCGCGTGCGGTGACTCGTCAGCGTCGCATTGAGCAACTCGTGGCCATGCTCGCGCGAGGTGAGACAATCCACCCCCGGCGCTGACCGCGACACGAGTGCGGCGCGATCTCGCGGTCTTGGACGGGCGCCGATCTGGACCCACGGGCTAACCGTGGTTGGCGAATTTCGACTGGCCATGGCTAGACCTGGCCCGAGCGAGTCCCGAATGGGCTATGGCCGTGATGGGTAACGCGGCCGCCAACGGCGTACGTGATGTGGGCAGCGGTGGCGGTTCCCATCGCACCCGCGGGTGTCAGAACTGCGATACTGGGGCGTGACGTCTTTCGACGGGTCGGGCCTGGCGCGTAACGACGCGGAACTCGTCGCACCCGATAGCGAGGTGACGCTCGGTCGAGCCCTGGTCACGCGGCGCCTTCAGCTGAGTCTGGATCCATCCCACGCGGCGGCTGCGCTCGAGGTAAGCCGCTCGACCTACGGTGCCTACGAGCGTGACGAGCGGCGCCTCGCGCCCGATACCCTGCGGGCCCTCGCCGCGTTCCTCGACGTAAGCCTTGCACGGGTGCTCGAGTTCTACGGCGCGACGTGCATCGCACAGGCCCGACGCGCCTTGCTGAAAGAACCGTCGACTGAACCGGCGCCCGCCGCCCGCGCGCCGCGGACGAGGGTCCGTCGCCGCGACCACGGCAACGAGATGGCGGTGGTCAAACGCGTGTTCTTCGATGAGTCGAGCTCGTCGGTCGCGCCGGAAGACGCTGATCACGAGCTCGACGCCGCGTCGAGCCA
>JAKBCI010000233.1 GCA_021807965.1 Actinomycetes bacterium | reverse complement strand
CTTCTTCGCGGCTACGTGCGTGGTGCCGACCCTGATGTGGGGGTGGGCCGGGGGCGTCTACGGCACGGGTGTCACCATGATGCTGACGCGCGCACCGCAGCTGCTCGAGCTAGTGCGCACTCGAGATGCGTCGGGCGTCTCCACTGGTTCCTGGATGCTGGGTACGGTGGGATCGGCACTGTGGGTGACCTTCTACGACGGCACGCACCTGTGGGCACCGCTCGTGGCCACACTGGTGTCGGGCGCGGGCAACGCGACGATCGCTAGCCTCGCGGCGTGGCGCCACCGCCAGTCTCGTCGTGAGCTCATCGCCGGGCAGGTCTTCGCCGTCTAGCTGAAGAGCGAGGCGTACGCGTTGAGCGCCGGCTGGCCACCGAGGTGCGCAAACAGCACGTTGGCGTCGGGCTCGATCTCGTGGCGCTGGACCAAGTCGATCAGTCCGGCAAGGGACTTACCCTCGTACACGGGGTCCGTGATCATCGCCTCGAGCGACGCGCCAAGCTTGATCGCGTGCACCGTGCGCTCATCGGGGATGCCGTACGTGCCGGCGTGGTAGCGATCGTCGAGGAGAATCTCCTCGTCGAGGATCGGTCGCGCCACCCCGATCAATTTGGCCGTCGCTCGCGCGATTCGAGCCACCTGCTCCCAGGTCTCGGCCGGTTTGGCGGAACCGTCGATGCCTATCACCTTGCGCGGCAGGTCATTCACCGCGAAACCGGCGATCATGCCGGCCTGCGTCGAACCCGTTACCGAGCAGACGATGACGTAGTCGAACGCGACGCCGAGCTGTCGCTCCTGCTCTTCGACCTCGAGCGCCCACCCCGCGAAGCCGAGGCCCCCGAGGGGGTGATCCGACGCGCCGGCGGGAATGGCGTAGGGTCGATGGCCGCCGGCTTCGAGCTCCCTGATGGCCCGCTCCCAGCTCTCCTTGAACCCGATATCAAACTTGGCGCGCACGAGGCGCACGTCGGCGCCCATGAGGCGACTCAGCAGGATGTTGCCGACGCGGTCGTACGTGATGTCGGGCCAATCGACCCAGCTCTCCTGGATGAGCACGCACCGTAAGCCGACGGCCGCGGCAGCGGCCGCGACCTGACGGGTGTGGTTCGATTGAACGCCACCGATGGAGACCAGCGTGTCGCAACCCTGGGCCAAGGCGTCAGCGACCAGATACTCCAATTTGCGAACCTTGTTGCCGCCGAAGGCCAGCCCCGAGTTCACGTCGTCGCGCTTCGCCCATACCGTGGCGCCGCCGAGGTATTCGGTGAGCCGGTCGAGTCGGTGGATGGGGGAAGGACCAAAGCGCAGCGGATACTTGGGAAACTGGTCGAGGGACACGGTCCTCCTCTCGGGTACGGCCATCCTCTCGACCATACCCCGGCCTCACCGTTTCGCGCGACGCCAACGCCGTTCGCGCGCAAAGCGCCGAGGCAGTTCCGCGGTGATCGATTCGTAGATCTCCCGGTTGGCCCCGATGGGCTCGAAGGTGGTCTCGTCAACGCTCGGCGGTGACACCAGGTGGGCCGCGCCCGTGGCGCTGGCGGCGACGTGGGCGACGCCGCGCAGCTGCGCGGCCAGTGGCTGGGCCACCTGAACGACGGCGCGATTGAGCGAATCGGCGATGACCTGGCACCAGAGTTCCGATTGGGCGCCACCGCCGATGAGACGAACCGGCTCGAGGCGACGCCCGACGAATCGCTCCACGTGGCCAAAGAGCCACGCGCTGTTCGCCGCGACTCCCTCGAGCACTGCTCGCGCCACGTCGCTGGTCGACGTCGTGACGGCGAGATTCACGAAGCCCCCCCGCGCCCGTCGGTCCTCGACGGGCGAGCGCTCGCCAGCGAGCCACGGGTTGAATCGAACCCCGTTGGCGCCGGGCGGCGACGTGGCCGCGAGCGCGGTGAGCTGGGCGACGTCAACGGGGGATCCGGCCCCCGCTAGCTGTCCGCGAAGCCAGTCGAGGGCCCGAGCTCCCGTCTCTTGATTATTAATCACGAGGTAGTGGCCATCGCCGAGTCCGGGCACCGACGCAATCGAATGGACGACGTCAGTCTTCTTCGCGGGCACGGGACAACTGATCCACGACGTCGTGGAGAGGGCGAGGTGGGTGTCGTAGAGACCAGTGGCGCCGGCCCCGACCGCGGCCGCGTGCAGGTCCGGAATTCCCGTGGCGACGACCACACTGGTGGCGAGGCCCAGCTGCTCGGCGACGCCCGTGGTGAGTGTTCCAACCACCGAGCCGAACGGGACGAGCGGCGCCAGGCGCTCGTCGGAGAGGCCGGCCAGATCGAGCAGCACCGGGTCGTAGCGCAATCGTGTCAGGTCGCGATTGTCGGTCATCCACAGCGCCAGGCGCGACGCGTGCGTCGCCGACGCCGTACCCGTGAGCCGCATTGTCAGGTAGTCGACCGGCTCGAGGTACCACCGTGACGCCGACGCCACGTCGGGACACGCGCCTTCGAGATAGAGGATCTGACCGAGCGGATCGGCGCCCGACGGTGATGGCGCGCCGCCGCTGCGACGAATGAAAGCGAGGGCGGCGCGGGCGCGGTACCCCAGAAACAATCCGCCGATAGCGCGACGACTGAAATCCCCACCGCGCGAGTCCATCCAGGTGAGACACGGTCCGGTGGGGCGTGCGTTGGCGTCCACGGGCACGGTGGAGCCATACTGTCCGGTCACGCCGACCGCGCGCACTCGTCGAGCGACGCTCGGATCGTCGAGTAACCGTCGGCTCATCTCGACAATGAGCGCCCACCACTCCTCGGGGTCTTGGGTCGCCCGCCCGTCGCTCGCGAAAGTGGTGGCGACGGCTCGCGACGAAAAGCCCACGAGAGCCGAGGTGTCGTCGACGAGTGCGACCTTGGGACCGCCGGTGCCCAGATCGATAGCCAAGACGAGGTCGCTGATCACGGCGTGTCGGGTACGGCCTGCTGCTGGTCCATCATGTCAGCCATGAAGAATCGGATGATCTCGTCGGATTCGGCCGTGGGACCGCCCGCTACGCCACCGTAGATGGCTCCCGTCTGAGCGGGCGCGTCGCCGCGGGTTTGGGCGTAGGCCACCGCGTCAGCGAGGTCGTTGGTCCATCGTTCGATCACGCCGGGCTGGGTCTGGGGACGGGTCACGGCCATGTGCAGTGCG
>JAKBCI010000232.1 GCA_021807965.1 Actinomycetes bacterium | reverse complement strand
CCGAACTGAGCGTGGGTGATGAAGCGGCCGTGTTCGGGACCGTGAGCGCTGTGCGGGCGCGCAAGACGCGCCAGGGTCGATCGATGGTCGAGGTCACGGTGGCCGACGACGGCGAAACACTCGACGTGGTGTTCTTTAACCAGGCGTGGCGGGCCAAACAACTGCCCGTGGGAACCCAGGCGCTGTTCTTTGGCAAGGTCGGCGACTACCGCGCGCGTCGTCAGATGGCCAATCCGGTGGTCGACGTGATCGTCGGCGCGGCGGGCGATGAGCGCGACGCCGGACGGGTGAGCCGGGTCGTGGCGATCTATCCGGCGTCGGGTAAGGCCGGTCTGACGAGTTGGGAGCTCGGTGGCTTCGTCGAGGAGTCGTTACGACGCGCCGGACCGCTGCTGGACCCACTGCCGGACTGGGTGCTCGCCGAGCACGGACTCGTCGCGCGCACCGCCGCATTCTGGGGGATCCACCTGCCAGGATCGATCGAAGACGTCGAGCCGGCCAGGCGGCGACTGGCCTTTGATGAGTTCGTGCGCCTCCAGGTCCTGCTCGCCTTGCGTCGACGCCACCTGGAGCGCGAATCGGCGGGCTTCGCGCACGCCGTTTCGCCAGGCGACCTCGATCCCGCACCCGGCGCGGCACCGTCACTGCTGGGTCAGTTCCTTCGCGGCCATCGCTACCAGCTCACCGACGCCCAACGGCGCGTCCTCGGCGAGATCGTCACCGACCTGGCGTCACCGGTGCCGATGCACCGGCTCTTGCAGGGCGACGTGGGTAGCGGCAAGACGATGGTGGCCCTGGCGACGATGCTGGTCGCCGTCGACGACGGCCAGCAGGCCGCGCTGATGGTGCCCACCGAGGTGCTGGCCGAGCAGCACGTCGCGTCGATCCGTGCCGATCTCGTCGACCTGCGGGTGGACGACCCGGGGGTGCTCGGCGGCTCACGACCGCTGGTGGTCCAACTGCTGAGTGCCCGGCTGCGCGTGAACGAACGTCGCGACGTGCTGGCGCGACTCTCGCGCGGCGAGATCGACATCGTTGTCGGTACGCACGCGCTTCTCACCGAGGACGTCTCGTTCCGCGCCCTGGGCGTGGTCGTGATCGACGAGCAGCACCGATTCGGGGTTGAACAGCGCGCGATCCTGCGCGCGAAGGGGGCGAGCCGATCGGGACTGGACGCCGTGCCCGACCTGCTCGTCATGACCGCCACCCCGATCCCCCGCACGGCGGCGATGGTGCTCTTTGGCGATCTGGAGCGCTCGGTGCTCGACGAGCTGCCCCGCGGTCGGGTTCCGATCACGACGCGCTGGGCGCGCTCATCGGCCGAGCAGGACGAGTGCTGGCGTCGGGTACGCGACGAGGTCGCCGCGGGACACCGGGCGTTCGTCATCTGCCCGCTCGTCGAGGAGTCGGAGGTGATCGAGGCGGCCAGCGCCGTCGAGGAGCACGCTCGGCTGGCCAATACCGAGTTGGCCGGACTGCGCGTTGGGTTGGTGCACGGTCAGATGAAAGGTCCCCAGAGGGAAGCGGTGATGGACGACTTTCGCGCCGGAGGTCTCGACGTCTTGGTCGCCACCGTCGTGATCGAGGTCGGCGTCGACGTGCCCGAAGCTACCGTCATCGTGATCGAAGACGCGTGGCGATTCGGGTTGGCCCAACTCCACCAGCTGCGCGGCCGCGTGGGCCGTTCCGACCTCGCGAGCTACTGCTACGTCCTCGGCGACCCACCGTCGCTGGACGGCGCGACCAGGCTCGAGGCGCTCGTCGGCACGACCGATGGCTTTGTCTTGGCCGAGGTCGACCTCGCCCTGCGCGGTGAGGGAACGATCCTCGGGTCGCGCCAGCGTGGTCCGAGCGACTTACGGCTGGCCTCGCTCACCCGAGACGCCGACCTGCTCGAGGCGGCCCACGAGGCGGCCGATCGACTCGTGGGCGACGACCTCGGCGATCAGCCCGCGCTGGTTGACGAACTGCGCCTCTTCGTGGACGCCGACGAGGCCGAGTACCTGTTCAAGTCGTGAGACCACGTAGCCTGAGTGGGTGCGTGTAATCGGTGGTGTGGCTCGCGGTCGCCCGCTCAGGGCCAAGATCCCCTCGACGGTTCGTCCGACGACCGACTACGCCCGCGAGGCGATCTTCTCGATGCTGGAGAGCCGTGGCGGCTTGAGCGGACTGGTCGTGGCCGACCTGTACTGCGGGTCCGGGGCGATGGGCATTGAGGCGCTGTCGCGCGGGGCGGCCCAGGTGTACTTCGTCGACGCTGACCCCGAGTGTCTCCAGGCGGCCCGCACGAACCTGGAATCGCTCGACCTGGCCGGAGAGGTCCACTTCGTGCGCGCGACCCTGCCCGGGTGGCGTCCTGCGCGGGCCCTCGACCTGATCCTCGCCGACCCACCCTACGGACCGTTGGACGTCGCCTCACTGCTCGAGACGGTGGTCGCCGATCGCGTGATTATCGAGAACGACCGGTACGCCGAGGCGCCCGCGGGGTGGACGGTCACCAAAACCAAGCACTACGGCACTACGCTCGTAACGATGTTGGAACCGAGCGAGCAAGGGGCCCCATGACAGTCGGTCTCATTCCGGGCTCCTTTGATCCGTTCCACAATGGGCACTTGGAGATCGTCGAACGTGCGTCGCACATCTTCGACGAGATCGTCGTGGCCGCGATCCGCAACCCCCAGAAGTCCGAGCCGTTGTTCGACCTGGACGAGCGGCGCGAGATGATCGCCGAGAGTTGTGCCCACATCAAGTCGGTGCGCATCGTGTCTATTGCGACACTCCTGGTCAACGTGGCGAAAGATGTCGAGGCGACGGCGATCGTGAAGGGGCTGCGGGCCGTATCGGACTTCGAGAGTGAACTGCAGATGGCCCAGATGAACCGGTCGTTGTCGGGGGTCGAAACGCTCTTCATCCCGACGAGTTCGAACCACTCGTTCATCGCGTCGCGTCTGCTGCGCGAGGTGGCCCGCTACGGCGGCAACGTCGAGGCCTTCGTGCCGCCCTGCGTCGCCGTCCGGCTCCGAGCGAAGATGGAGGGTATGCGGTGACGTCCTTTGACGGGTACGACCCCGACGAGTTTCCGGCCGACGCCGCTCGCCACGCGCGTCGCGACATCGAAGCGGACCTTCGCCAGTTGGTAGACCTGATCAGC
>JAKBCI010000231.1 GCA_021807965.1 Actinomycetes bacterium | reverse complement strand
ACCGCGCACCGCGATGGCGACCAGCACCGGATTGATCGTCGCGAGCAGGTGCAGCGAGTGCCTGGCGGAGGCGAACTGGGGCAGCACTAGGTACTCGAGCACGAAGACCAGCAGTCCCACGCTCAGGATGATGCGTAGTTCTCGAGGCACCGCGAGACGGGACTTCTTGGTGTCGGGCGCCATGTCCCTAGCCTTACACGTCCGCTAGAGCGGTGCTATGACCGAGACCACGGGGGCGTGACTAGGATTGCCCGGTGCCGACGCTGGTGGTAGTGCCGACGTATAACGAGATCTTGAATATCGAGCCGATGCTGCGCACCCTGCGACGGGTTGTGCCCGACGCGTCCATCCTCGTCGTTGACGACGGTAGCCCCGACGGTACGGCGCGCCGAGCCACGGAACTCGCGGCCGAGCTTGGTTCGATCGACGTGTTGCGTCGAGCCACGAAGAGCGGGCTGGGCGGTGCGTATCGCGCCGGTTTCGCGTGGGGGCTGGAGCATCACTTCACGTCGTTTGTCGAGATCGACTGCGACTTCTCCCACGACCCCGACGATCTGCCTCGTCTGCTCGCGGCGTCTCGGGAGTACGACGTGGTCATCGGGTCGCGGTACGTGCCCGGTGGCTCGATTCCGCGCTGGTCGCTGCCACGTCGGCTGCTCTCGCGCGGCGGCAATCAGTACGCGTCGGTGATGCTCGGTCTCCGGGTCCGCGATTCGACGGCGGGATTTCGAGTGTACTCACGGCGAGCCCTGGAACTCATCGACTACCAGAGCGTGACGGCGGACGGATACGGGTTTCAGATTGAGATGACGTTTCGCGCGCGCCGGGGTGGTGCCTCGATCACCGAGGTGCCGATCTCCTTCACCGATCGCACGCGCGGCGAGTCCAAGATGTCCACCGCGATAGTGGTCGAGGCGCTGTGGCTGGTCACCGGGTGGGCGCTACGGCGGCCGTGTGGTGGACGTCGCTCAAACGCGGTCCAACAGCAACGACGCGAGAACACTCGCTAGCTTGTCGCGGGTCTCCTCGCGTTCAGCGATCGGATCGGATTCGCTGACGATGCCGGCGCCGGCCCACGCCTCGAAGGTCGTACCCTGGATGATCGCGCCGCGGATCCCGAGCCACCATTCGCCGTCGCCGTCGGCGTCGATCCAACCGACGGGGCCGGCGTAGTGGCCGCGCCCGGACGGCTCGAGCTGCGCGATTAGCGCCGTCGCGGGCTCGCGCGGGATGCCGCCGACGGCTGCGGTCGGGTGCAGCAGCCGCAGGATCTCGAGCGCGTCGGGCGCGTCACCGTCGCCGCGGTGGGTGCCGTTGATCCAGGTTCCTAGGTGCGCGACGGTGCGTAGCGTGACGATCGACGGAAACGGGTCGGCGCTCAGATCCTCGTAGGCGTAGCTCAGCCGCTCGATGAGGTCGCTGACCAGCACGCCGTGCTCGTGCAGGTTCTTGGTGCTGCCGAGCAGCCAGTTCTCGTAGTCGTCGGGTGCGACGTTGGGCGGCAACGCGATGGTGCCAGCGAGCGGGTGCAGCTGTATGGTTCGCCCGATCCGCCGGGCGAGCAGTTCGGGGCTGGCGCCCACGTAGCGACGCCCGTCGGGCAAGGGCAGGCTGTAGATCGTGCAGGAGGGCTCACGGCCGCGCAGCCGTTGGGCGACGGCGGCGGGATCGATGGGGTCGGGCACGGTGCCCGTGACCGCGCGGGCGAGCACGACCTTGTCGAGCTCCTTGCGGCGGAGAACTTCCACGGCGAGCGCGACGTTGTGGGCATACTCTTCGGGCGTCGGCAGATACGAAACGGACCGAAGTCCCTGAGGCTCTTGGGTGGGCAGTGACACTTCGCCGAGGAGTGGTTCCCAGCGCGGCGAGTCTGATCGAGCGGTGATCCACGCGTCGCCGCCGCGGGTCTGGGTGATGACGAAGCGCGGGATCGAGAGCGTTGCGGGTCGGTCGCGTTCGAAGGGCAAGCTCGCGAAGGCGACTACGCCACTGCCGCTCGGCCCGAGGTCGCCGTCGAGTTCGATGTCTCGGTGCAGCGCGGTGACCTCGCCGTCATCGAGGCCGGAGTCGAGGGCGAGTTCGGCTACGACGCCGCCGAATCCGCAGCGAAGGACGTCGGGTGACTCGACGAGCCAGCCGGTGCGCGCACTGAGCGCCCGTAGGACCTGGGTCGACTGGGGACTGATGTGGCGTCGGCGGAACCTCACGCGGACCTCGTGGCGGTGAACTGCTGGCTGAGACCCCCCATCACCAGGCGGTGATTGACGGCGGAGAATCCAGCGTCGCGCAGCAGGTCAGCGATGACCTCACTCTCGGGCAGGTACGCGGTCGACTTGGGCAGGTAGTGGTAGGCGTCACGATCCGAGAAGAGCGAGCCCACAAGAGGGACCACGCCGCGGAACCAGAATCGAAAACCCTGCCGCAGCAGGGCGTGTCGTGGTTCGGCGACCTCGAGCACGGCTAGACGACCGCCGGGTCGAACGACCCGGCCCATCTCGTGCAGCGCGCCCGACAGGTCAGAGAAGTTGCGCAGGGCGTAGCCACACGTGACGCCATCAAAGGAGCCGGCGGCGAATGGCAGCGCCGCGGCGTCGGCCTGCACGCGTATCGGCACACCGGCGCCGGCGCGCAGCATCCCAAAGCTGAGGTCAGTTGCGACGGCGCGCAGACCCCGTCGCTCGAGTTCACGCGTGAAGTCGCCGGTTCCGGCCGCGATGTCGAGCACGAGGCTCGAAGTCCCCAGACGAAGGTCAGTGATCGCGCGTCGGCGCCACTGGGCGTCGAGGCCGAACGTCATGAGGTGGTTCACCAGTTCGTAGCGCGGCGCGATCGCGTCGAACATCGCACGGACCTGGCGAGTTTTCTCGTGGCCGTGCGGCAGTCGAGAGGGATCCACGGTTCAGCGGTAGTAGCGGTAGATAACCTGCGCCACGCACGCCGGGCGCGTCTCGTCGCGAACTTCGACGACGACGTCGAGGGTGACCGTGGCGCCCCCCTCGAACTGCTCGAGACTCGCGAGCGTCGCGCCCGCGCGAATCATGGAACCAACGGGAACCGGACTCGTGAAACGTACCTTATTGGTGCCGTAGTTGACGCCCATCGCGACGCCATCCACTTGCAAGACACCGTGCAAGAGCACCGGCAACAGCGACAACGTGAGGTAGCCGTGGGCGATGGTGCCACCGAAGGGACCGTTGCGGGCCCGTTCGACGTCTTCGTGGATCCACTGGTGGTCTCCGGTGG
>JAKBCI010000230.1 GCA_021807965.1 Actinomycetes bacterium | reverse complement strand
GGTGCGGCCCTGCTCGTGACCCCCGAGCTCGCGCTGCTGGGGTACCCGCCCGAGGATCTCTTGCTGCGCGAGGGCTTCGTACTGAGCGTTGCCGAAGCGCTCGAGGTCGTGGCGGAGACGCCGAGCGGACCGGCGGTGGTCGTGGGGACCGTGCTCGCCGACGGCGAGCGTGGTGTTCATCTCGCCCCGTCGAGCGACGGTCGCGACGTGGTCACCCCCTCGGCCCAGACCCGCGAGCACGTGGCCAATGTTCTCGCGGTCGTCGACGGGGGAAGGGTGGTGGCGACCGCGACCAAGCGGCTCTTACCCAACTACGACGTCTTTGACGAGCAGCGGTACTTCCACCCCGGCGTCGGTGACCACACCATCGTCAACGTGAACGGCGTGGCGGTCGGACTGCTCATCTGTGAAGACGTGTGGCCGCCCGCGGGAGCTGCGGCCCAGCTGGCCGCGCAGGGCGCGACCCTGCTCGTCGTCGCCAACGCGTCCCCCTTCGCTCGCGGTCGGCGAGGTGAGCGCGAAGCGATGCTCGCGGCGCGCGCGCGCGAAGTGGGCTGTCCAATCGCCTACGTCAACCTCGTGGGGGGTCAGGACGAGCTCGTCTTCGATGGACAGAGCATGGTCGTCGACGAGCGCGGCGAGGTGATCGCGAGGGCTACGGCCTTTGACGAGACGATGCTCGTGGCCGAGGTCTCGGCGCGCGCGTCGAACGCGGGAACCGCGCTCGCGAGCGTGGTGGCTCCCGTCGCGACGACGTATCCGGTCAACGTCGTCGCGCCACCACCCGACGAGATCGCCGAGGTCTACCAGGCGCTGGTGACCGGAACGAGGGACTACCTGCGCAAGAACGGCTTTCGATCCGTGATCCTCGGCGTCTCGGGTGGGATCGATTCATCGCTGGTGGCGACGATCGCCGTCGACGCGGTGGGGGCCGCCGCCGTGGCGGGCTACGCGATGCCGAGTCGGTACTCGTCGAGACACTCGATCGACGACGCGCGCGAACTCGCTGAGCGGCTCGACATCGAGCTCGTGACGATTCCGATCGAAGAGGCCCATCGCGCCATCGGCTCGATGCTGCACGGAGCTCTCGGCGCCGAGCCAACGGGTCTCACCGACGAGAATCTCCAGTCGCGAATTCGCGGCGTGTTGCTGATGGCGGTCTCGAACGCGACGGGGGCCATCGTGCTCACGACGGGGAACAAGTCCGAGATGGCGACCGGCTACTCGACGCTCTACGGCGACACCGCCGGTGGCTTCGCCGTCATCAAGGACGTCCCCAAAACCCTCGTCTACGAGTTGTGCCGCTACCGGAATCACCGGGCGCGTCTCGACGGCGACCCCGAGCCGATCCCCGACGCCGTGCTCGCCAAGGCGCCGTCGGCCGAGCTGCGACCCGACCAGCGAGACGACCAGTCCCTGCCGCCCTACGAGGAGCTCGATCCCCTGCTCGAGCTCTACGTCGAGCGCGACTTCACGGCGGAGGCGATGATCGAGCTCGGCTACGACCCCGAGCTGGTGCTGCGCATTGTGCGTCTCGTGGACGGCAGCGAGTACAAGCGTCGCCAGACGCCGCCGGGCGTGCGCATCTCTCCCAAGGCCTTCGGACGAGACCGTCGCATGCCCATCACCAACGCCTTTCGCCCCGAGCCGTGACCGCGACACCGACGCGCGAGCTCGCGGCCGCGGCCGAGGCCCTCTACGCGACCCTCGGCGCAGGGGCGCCAGCGTTGTCCGATGACGGGTACGTGGTCGGGCTCTACGAGATGGCCCGTGCCTGCGGCGAGGTGTCCCTCTCGCTGCGCGAGGCGGCCGGCGTCGCGACGATTGCTCCCGCGCCGGTGGTCGTTGACGTGCTCGCGGCGGCCCTGGCCGAGGACGACACGGGTGCGCTCGCGGTGTACGCGACGACGATGGTGGTGCTGCCGCGCCTGCTCGTGGCGCTGCGCGACGCGCGCGAGGCGGCAACGAGCGAGGCGGCGATACTCACCGCCGCGACCGACACGCTGGTAGCGGCGCTTCGGCGACTGGCGAGCGCCGCGCGCGACCACGACGTCTATGACGACCCCGACTGGCAGCGTGCCGCGCGAGCATTGTCGAGAACGCTCGACGAGGCCGGCCTGGCCGAGAGCCTGGTGCCACGGCGCTGACGGGTCGCTCCCCAGTGGTTTCGTGCCGGCGCCAGTCGCGGGGCCGCCAACCACGGCGTCGTCGTCGCGGCCATCGCCAGTCGTGGCCAGGCGGCCCGCAACCAGTGTCAATCCTGGTCAGAACTGGTGCAGTGAGGCGTGTGGCCGGCGGCGCGGATGGCGGTGGCGAACCGGTGTTTCACGACCATTCGCGCACGGTAGGTTGCCTACCCCCGTATAACTAGGTATGTCGGGTAGCCGTGACGAGCACCCGTTCGGGCGAAATAGGGAGAGTATGGCAAAGGATCGTGTTGATCGCGACGACGAGGATCTCGTACGTCTGTACCTGTCAGACATTGGTCAGTACACGCTGCTCACCAAGGACGACGAGGTGCAGCTGGCGCAGGCGATCGAAGAGGGCCGGACGGCGCGCGCCGAGCTCGAGGCCGCCGAGAACGACAAGAAGATCAAGTTGACCCCGGCTCGCAAGCAGGCGCTGCGCCGTACGGCGCACCGGGGTGACCAGGCGGAGCGCGACTTCGTCCAGTCCAACCTGCGACTCGTGGTTTCGATCGCGAAGAAGTATCAGGCGTCGGGACTGCCCCTGCTCGACCTCATCCAGGAGGGCAACCTCGGTCTGATGCACGCGGTCGAGAAGTTCGACTGGCGCAAGGGTTTCAAGTTCTCGACCTACGCGACCTGGTGGATTCGCCAGGCGATCACGCGGGGCATCGCCAACACGGGCCGCACCATCCGGCTCCCGGTGCACGCAGGGGACACCCTCGCGCGGGTTCAGAAAGCGCAGTCGCGTCTCGAGCTCAAGTTCGGCCGACCCCCCACCATCCGGGAACTCTGCGACGAGTGCGAGATGCCCGAAGACAAGCTGATCGAGGCGCTGCGCTTTCGCTCCGAGCCGATCTCGCTCTCCGAGCCTCTTCGCGAGGACGGTGACGCCGAACTCGGCGACGTCGTCGAGGACCGCTCGGCGGAGTCGCCCTTCGACGTCGCGGCCGTGAAGATGATGCCGGCCGCGATCGAGAAGCTGCTCCAGCCCCTCGACGAGCGCGAGCAGAAGATCCTGCGCATGCGCTTCGGACTGGACGGCGCCGGCGAGATTCG
>JAKBCI010000007.1 GCA_021807965.1 Actinomycetes bacterium | reverse complement strand
GCGAAGGGCTCGCGGCGAGAGCGAGGTTACGTGGCTACGGGGTACCTCGACGCGTCAACTGGCGACGTTGCGGTTCAGTATCCAGCGGCCGAGGCTCGGCAGGATCGTCGGGCTGATCTCGTGGCCCCCGGTGTGGCGGTGCGTCACGGCGAGCGCGCCGGCGTCGCCGCTTAGGTAGGACCAGGTTCGGTTTAAGAGGTCACGGGGTATCACCGTGTCACCAATAGCCTGCGCGTGAAAGACCGCCAGGCCGTCTAGTCGGTCGGGGTCGGTCGAGAGCCCCGCGTCGAAAGGCATGGTGCCGTAGAGCACGGCCACCCCCGCGAGACGGTCGGGTCGATCGAGGGCGAGTGCGCCGGCGAACGCGCCGCCGCCCGAGAAGCCGACTACCACGACGCGACGGTCGCCCGCGACCTCGTCGAGCCACGCCCAGAACCAATCGAGCTCAGTGCGCAGGGACTCGGCGCGCGGTCGACCGATGCCCTGGTTCTCGAACCAGGCGTAGCCGTCGCCGCCCAGATCGATCGGACCGCGCACTGCGGCGTACGTGGGACCGATGGGCAACACGTCGGCCAATCCAACGATTTCGCGTTCGTTGGCACCGCGGCCGTGGAGCAGCACGACGAGCGCGGCCGACTCGTCATTGGATCCGCGCCAGATTACGACCGGGTTCACGCCGCCTCTCCGCTTACTACGTAGGAGGTCATGGAGAGCGAACCCATCGTGCAACCCTCAACGAGGGTCGCCGGCTTGGCGCCCAAGGCGTCAGCCACGCCGCTCACGTACGCGAGCGGCAAGAAGTGGTCGGGGGTCGGAACCGCGAGGCGGTAGTCGGGTGACCCCGTCAGCCGACCGAGCGCGGTGGGGTCGTCGCGCACGACGTCGCGCACGTCACTGTCGAAGCGTTGCGCCCAGTCGAATCCGACGTCGGTAGCGTGCCAACTGATGGCTCGCAGGTTGTGCACGATGTTGCCACTAGCCAGAATCAAGATTCCGTCTTCGAGCAGCGGCGCTAGTCGTCGGCCCAGATCGACGTGGTAGTCAATAGGTTTGGTGGCGTCGATTGAGAGTTGCACGACCGGTACGTCAGCTGCGGGAAAGACGTGCGCCAGTACCGACCAGGTGCCGTGGTCAATGCCCCACGACGTGTCCAGTCCAACCTGGACGGGCTTTACGATCTCCGACACCTGCGCGGCGACGTCGGGCGAGCCCGGGGCAGGATAGTCGAAGTCGAAGAGCTGCTGGGGAAACCCGTAGAAGTCGTGGATGACCGGCGGATTCGCCATCGAGGTGACGGCGGAGGTGTTGACGTACCAGTGCGCGGAGATCGCGAGCACGGCGCGCGGCGGGGTGAGCAGCATGCCGAAGGTGGCCCAGGCGTCCGTGAAGTGGTTTTTCTCCAGGGTATTCATGGGTGTGCCATGTCCGATAAAGGCGGCGGGCATGGCGTTCATGGCAACTCCCTGGTGGGCTCGCACTCCAGTATATGGTTAAGTAGATGATGTTTCAACAACAAGCGGGACCGTGGTGCCGTGAGTGACACGACCGGCACGACCGATGGCGAGTGGTCGGCGTGGCGGACGCTCTCGCTGATGCACGCACAGCTGGTGGCGGCGGTGGGGCGCAGTCTGGCCGCCGTGGAGCTCTCTTACACGGACTTTCAGGTACTCGAAGCGCTAGGTCGCGCGCAGGGGCGCGCTCGCGTGGTGGAGTTAGGCGACGAGCTCGGCTGGGAGAAGAGCCGAGTGTCGCACCACGTGACGCGCATGCAGGAGCGGGGCCTCGTCGCGAAGGAGCGCTGCCCGACCGACCACCGCGGGCTTTACGTGGTTCTGACGTCCGAGGGCCGGCGCGTCGTTCGACGCGCGGCGCCCGTGTACGCACTCGTCATCCAACGCAACTTCGTCGATCGGGTGACTCCGGCACAACTACGCGGCATCCGCGACGCGGCTGACGCGGTGCTCGACGGCCTCACCGCGAGCGATAGCGGCGGTTACACGCTTCGGTAGTGCTCGCGCCAGATGAGCCGGTAGACCTTTACTTTGCGCGGAATCGACCGCAGCCCAGGAATCAGCGGCACGAGGAGCAAGAGGAGTGAGAGCAGCATCATGACGGCCCAGACCTGGACGTCGGCGTTGGTGCTCGAGTTGAAGGGCGCCACCTGGTACCAGAACGTGTACAGCCACAGCCACGCCTGACCAGGGTAGCTGCCCGTCTCGTTCATCATCCCCCACTGGTTGCCGAGAAGGTGCTGCTTCTGGGCGAGGTTGGCGAGGTACGTGCCGTCGGCCACGAACATCAGGGGCTTGGTGTAGTTGGTCGTGTAGAAACCGCCGCCTGAGACCAATGCCTGGTCGAGTGCACCGGTGCGAGCCATGCCCGTCAACTGATTGATCATCGTAGGCACGGGGCCGACGTTCGTGGCCGGGACAGTGATGCGCCCGTTCGACCACGTCATCTTCGAGGCACCCTTGGTGTAATTGGCGACCCACGTCGTGCGCTCGGTCGACGACGCGCCCTTCCATTGCGCCAGAGCGGCGTGGAGCTGAGGATCTCCGGGAACGCTCGAGAGCGGGTTGACGACGAAGTCGTTGACCGTGTTGATCGGGATGGTGACGCCCGCCCACTGTGCGAGGTGCAGGGGGCCAAGCGCCTGTCCCTGGGAAGCCTTGTTGTAGGGCGCACCGTAACTCGCGGTAATTGTTGAGCCGTTCAGCTCGCCGAGTGCGGTGGTGGCGAAGTCGATGGGGTCGGCGTTCGACCACGCCTTGATGGTGATGGCTCGCTCGTCGGGCGAGCCAAAGAGGGTGGCGAGCACGACGACCAAGAGAGCCACCACGACGAGGGCGATCGTGCCTTCCTTGATGATGTCGTAGGGTGCGTAGGCGCCGTGGTACGCCGGGGCGTCCACGTCGGGGCGAAACGGTTTCTTGCTCACTGGTCAGCTCCGGCTCGCTCGTCGAATGGTGGGACGACGCCCTTGATGCGCACGAGCAGTACGTGCAAGGCCGTGAGCACAATCGCGGCCAGTGGCAAGAGCACGATGTGCCACATCAGCATCTGTCCCAGGTTGAGAACGTTGAAGATGGAGCCGGCCCCCGTCGCGTTGATGCCGTCTTTGGCCTGGGTCGAGATCCACTGGGAGTCGAAGTTCGTTTGGGACACGTACCCGGTGAAGGCGGTGGCGACCGAGGCGAGGAACGTCACGACGCCGGTCATCCAGGTCAGCGTGCGGCCCCCTCGCCACGCGGCCATGAAGAACTTGCCCCACAGGTGCACGATCATCGCGAAGAAGAAGATCTCGACGCTCCAGAGGTGCAGCGAATTTACGAAGTGGCCAATGGACGACGAGTGCCACCACTGGGGGCCGCGAATCGCCAGAATGACTCCTGACAGGATGACCATGGTCAGCGCGGCGATGGTGGTGACGCCAAAGACGTAGATCCACGAGGCTACGTACGCGGGCTGGGTATCGGGGAGCAACTTCTCCGGGGGCAACTTGCCGGCCGCGCGCTTGCGCAGACGAGTCGTCCACTGGCGGTCGATCTCGGTGGTCACTGATCACCTCGCCGACGGTTGCGCCCGGGAAATGGCAGGAAGAGCGCGGCGACGAAGGTGACGATCATCAAGACGATGACGACGAAGTTCGCCACGCTGACGTCGATCACCCCCCAATGGATGTAGTGCCCGAGACCATCGAGCGGTACGAGCGCCGCCAGTGACCACAGAAGTGTCATGTTGGACCCGATCCTTTCAACTCGCCATTCCCAGTGTGGCAGGGTTCGGCGCGGCTCGCCACTTTCGACACCTTGACTCTCGACGTGATCACGCGGGACGCCGCGTACCGGGCACTCGATCGTGCGCGGTCTGGCGGACGTGGAACTGCGTCACGCCGATGGTGAGCGAGACGGCGCCCGCAATATGCAGCTCGACGAGTACGACCGGCACGTGGGTGATGTACTGGGTGAAGCCGATGGCCGCCTGGATGAACGCGATCACGACCAACCGACGCACGCCGAAGCGCAGCGCCTCGGGGACGTCGGTGCGCCACATCGCCACCACGAGACCGCTCACGAGCCCTAGGAAGAGGACGGCCACAACCGAGTGGACCCACGTCGCGTCGGCGAACGAGAACGGCAGGCGTCGCGCGACGAGCTGACCCTGTGACGCGCCGGCGTGCGGGCCTGATCCGGTCGCCGCGGTTCCCGCCACGAGCACGATGATGAAGGGGATCCACAAGAGCCGCGCGATGAGTCGGAAGTGGGGGTCGCGCACGTCGGCGCGCGCGTCGGGTCCGTAGACGTACTTCGAGTGGTGGTAGAGGAGTGCCCCGACGGCGACCATGGCGAGTGACACGAGCATGTGTACCGACACCAGCCACGGATTCAGCTTGGAGTAGACGACGAAGGCGCCGAGCACCGCGTCGGCGACGACGCCGAGCACGAGCGTGCCCGAGAGCGCGATGAGGTCGCGCCGTCGTTCTGTGCGTAGCCACGCCGCGACGAACGTGATCCCGGTAACGATGACCAACACGATGGTGACGATGCGGTTGGAGTACTCGATGAGGGGGTGGATCGACCACGATCCAGTGAGCTGGTGTCGATAGCAGGTGGGCCAGTCTGGACAGCCCAGTCCAGACCCGGTGAGTCGGACCGCCCCCCCAGTCAGGACAATCACGATCATTGAGAGGAATGCGCTGAAGGCGAACCAGCGAAAGGCCGGAGGCGAGACGTCGAAACGGCGATCGGGAGTCACCCCCGTAGCCTAGGTAAGAACGGACTTCTAGACTGCCCCCTATGACAATCGCGGTGTCGAGACCGTTCTCGACGACGGACGTGCTGAAGGGCTACCTCGCGCTCACCAAACCGAGAATCATCGAATTGCTCCTGGTGACGACGGTGCCCACGATGATCGTGGCCGCGCGCGGGATTCCCAGTCTGTGGCTGATCGTGGACACGTTGATCGGCGGAACGCTCGCCGCGGCGGGGGCCAACGCCTTCAACATGGTGCTCGACCGGGACATTGACGCGATCATGGAGCGCACCAAGCGGCGCCCGCTGGTGCGCGGCGTGATGTCGCCGCGAGCGGCCACGATCTTCGCGGTGACGCTCGAAGTGGTCGCGTTCACGGTGTTGGCGCTGTGGGTCAATCTTCTCTCGGCGTGGCTCGCCGTGGCCGCCATGCTCTTCTACGTCTTCGTCTACACCATCTGGTTGAAGCGACGAAGCAAGCAGAACATCGTGATTGGTGGCGCCGCCGGCGCGGTGCCGACTCTGGTCGGGTGGGCCGCGGTGACCGGCTCGCTCTCGTGGACGCCGGTGCTGCTCTTCCTCGTCGTGTTCATCTGGACGCCACCGCATTTCTGGGCGCTGGCCGTGCGTTACCGGGACGACTACAGCGCGGCCCACGTACCGATGATGCCGGTCGTCGCGTCATTGCGGCGCACCACGCTCGAGATCTTGGTGTACACGGTCATCATGTGGGCGCTTACGGTCCTGATCGGTCCGATCGCACACTTCGGGTGGATCTACGCGATCTCGTCCATGGTGTTCGGCGGGATGTTCACCTTCTACGCGCTGCGACTCTTTCGTCACGCGGTGCACGATCGCGCCGACGCGGGCGAGGCGATGCGGCTCTTTCACTTCTCGGTTACCTACCTGACTGCTCTCTTCGTGCTGATGGCGGTGGACGTTCTTGTCCAATACCACTGAGCCGCGCCGCGGCCATCCTTCGCCGATGGCCTTCGTGTCCCTCGGTATTGGCACGGTGCTCGCCGTCGCACTCATCGTCGTCGTCTCGCTACTCACCGGTGGTCGCCCGGCGACGTCGAGTGCGCCGCCCAACGCCGTCGTCGGAACCAGGGCCAGCTCGTTCGCCCTGCCGAGCCTCGCCGGCGGCACGCTGCGCCCCCCCTACGACGCTGGCCATCCCACGGCACTCGTCTTCATGGCGAGCTACTGCGCGCCGTGTCGCGCCGAACTGCCCCGCCTGGTGGCGTACTTGCGCAGCCATTCGACGGGATCGCTGCGGGTTGTCGGCGTCGATTCGAGCGACCAGCGCTCGGCCGCGCTCGCCTTCGTGCGGGCCGATCACGTACCGTTTCCGGTCGCCTTCGACCCGACGAGCACCGTCGCCTCGTCGTTCCAGCTCGTGGCGATTCCCGACACCGTGTTCGTGAACGCCCGGGGTCGCGTGGTCAACGTGGTGATCGGCAAGATCACGCCGGCGCAGTTCGCCCGTGACGCGGCCGCGACCGCGCGTTAGTCCAATCGAAAGGTCCGCGCCGCGAGTACGGGGGCGCCGAGCGCCCAGATGACGAGCGAGACCCAGTCGCCACCGGTGGGCGAGGATCCCAAGCCGAGCAGGCGGTGCAGTGACTCCGCGAGCGCGCCCGATGGCAGGGCGACGGCGACGCGTCCGATTACGGCGGGCAGCGAGCTGAGCGGGACGACGATCCCCGAGACGAGCAGGAGCACGAGGTAGAGCCCGTTGCTCGCGGCAAGGTTCACCTCGGCGCGCAGCCAGCCCGCGAGCGCGAGACCGATGCCGGCGAGTCCCGCCGAGCCGAGCAGGACGATCAGCGTCGCGACGGCCGCGCCCGACAAGCCGCCCCGTGGGTGCCAGCCGAGGATGAGGGCGACCACGGCGACGACGGTCACTTGGATGACCTCGGTCGCCACGACGCCGGCGATCTTGGCGCCGATCAGACGTCGCTGGCCGAGGGGCGTCACGTGGAGGCGCCGCAGAACGCCGAAGGACCGCTCGAATCCCGTGGCGATGGAGAGGGCCACCATCGAGGTCGAGAGTACGCACAAGGCGATGACCCCGGGCGCGATGAAGTCCACGCGGTGCCGCGTCGGGGTCGCGGTCACGTGGGCCAGTGAGAAGAAGACGAGGAGCAGCACCGGAATCGCGATAGTGAGCAGCAGTGTCTCGCCTCGTCTCACCGTCATGCGAACCTCGGCACGGGTCTGAGCCCACCACGCCCTCACGAGCGGCTCCGCTCGTGCGCGATGAGCTCGAGGTAGCGCTCCTCGAGGGTCGCGCGGGTCTGCAGGGAGACGAGACTCGCGCCGTGCTCGCTGAGCCACGCGCTCACGATCGCCACTCGTTCGGGGGTCGATTCGATTCGACAACGCAGTCGGGTCGGCCGTTCCATGACGACTGCGCAGCCGAGTAGGTGTCCGAGCTGCGCGGCGTCGAGCGGCGTGCTGGTCTCGATGACTAGCTCGGGTTCGCCGGCCAGCTCGTCTAAGGAGCCGGCCGCGACCACGCGGCCCTGGTGCATGATCACGAGCCGATTCGCCATGCGCTCGGCCTCGGTCAGCTCGTGGGTGGTGATCAACACGGCGCAGCCGCGGGCGGCTTCGGCCGCGATAATGGATCGGATGACCTGGCGGCCCTCGGGGTCAACGGCCGTCGTCGGCTCGTCGAGGACGAGCACGCGTGGCCGGGCGATGAGCGCGAGCGCGAGCAGGGTCCGCTGCTGCTCACCGCCCGAAAGGCGCCGCCAGGGCGTCTGCGCGCAGCGATCCAGGTCGAGCAACGTCAGCAGTTCATTGGGCTGTCTCGGCGCGTCGTAGTAGGTGGCCGTCAGATTCAGCACCTGAGCCGGCGTCATGGGGAACCACACACCGCCGCGCTGGAGCAGCGCGCCGGTGCGCAATACCACCTCGTCGTGGTCGCGGCGCGGGTCGAGGCCGTGAACGCGCACGCTGCCGGCGCCGGGGTCGCGAAAACCGAGCAGGGTCTCCACGAGGGTGGTTTTGCCCGCGCCATTGGGTCCGAGCAACGCCACGACCTCGGCGTAGTCGACGGTGAGACTGGCCCCGTCGACGGCGACGAGGTCGCCGAACGCGACGCGTAGACCGGTGACCTCTACGGCGTGACTCACAACCCCCGAACCTAGTAGTTCGACCGCAACGCCACGACTTCGTGAGTGCGAAGCCGTCGATAGGCTCGGGGGCGTGATCGATCTCGCTCAGCTTCGCCGCGAACCCGACGTCGTCAAGGCCGCGCTGGCTCGTCGGGGCGTGTCGCCCAGCGTTATCGACGACGTGACGACGCTCGACTCCGAACACCGACGTCTCCTCCAAGAGGCCGAGCGGCTGCGCGCCGACGTGAAGGCGTTGTCGCGTCGCGTTGGCGACGCCCGTCGAGAGAAGAACGTCGCGCTGGCCGAGGAGCTGGCCGCGGTGAGCCGCGGGCTCGGCGACGAGGAGCGTCAGGCTACGGCGTCACTCGAGGTGGTGGCCGACCGGCTTCACGACCTGCTCCTCGAACTCCCGAACGTGCCCTCGCCCGAGGCACCCGACGGCGTCGACGAGCACGACAACGTCGTGCGGCGTCAGTGGTGGGTGGGGATGGAGGACGGCGCCGAGTTTCCAACCTTCGCTGAGCACCAGCGCGTGGCCCATTGGGCGATCGGCGCCGAGCTCGGCATCCTCGACCTCGAAGCGGGGGCGAAGCTCGCGGGCTCGATGTTCCCGCTCTTTCGAGGGGCCGGATCGCGGCTACTTCGCGCGCTCGGGGCGTACGCGCTCGACCAGCACACGCCGGACTACGAAGAGATCCGTCCACCGACCTTCGCGCTGACTGAGACGATGATGTCAACGGGTCACCTGCCGAAGTCCGCCGACGACATGTACGCCATCGAGCGTGACGGGCTCTGGGCGATTCCAACCGCCGAGGTGCCACTCACCTCCATGCACCGCGGCGACATCGTTGACGAGGCTCGCCTACCCATCCGATTGACCGCGCTAACGCCGTGCTTTCGCCGCGAGGCCGGCGCCGCCGGTCGCGACACGCGAGGTCTCTTGCGCGTGCACGAGTTCGACAAGGTCGAGCTCTTCGCGTACTGCACGCCTGAGCAGGCGCCGGACGCGCACGCGGACATCCTGGCGCGCGCCGAGCGGTTGCTGCGCGAGCTCGGGCTCACGTACCGGGTCCTCGACCTCTGCGCGGGGGACTTAGGCACGTCGTCGGCGCGCACGTTCGATCTCGAGGTCTACAGCCCAGGAGTCGATCGATGGCTCGAGGTCTCCTCCGTGAGCTGGTTCCGCGACTACCAGTCGCGCCGGGCGAACGTTCGATACCGGCGCTCGGATGGGACGACGGCGCTCGTGCACACGGTCAACGGCTCGGCGCTCGCGTGGGCGAGAATCTGGGCCGCGTTGGTCGAGACCTATCGACAGCCCGACGGATCTATCGAGCTGCCGTCAGTGCTGGCGCCCTACCTCGGCACCACGTCGATCACGGCTCGTCCCGGCTGACCTCGAAGCGGTAGCCGACGCCGCGGACCGTGGTGATGAAACGGGGGTGCTTGGGGTCGTCCTCGATCAGTCCGCGCAGCCGCTTGATGTGCACGTCGAGCGTCTTGGTATCGCCGACGTAGTCGTGGCCCCAGACGCGGTCGATGAGCACCTCGCGGGTGAGTACCCGTCCCGGGTTCTCGAGCAGCAGGCGCAGGAGGGCGAACTCCTTCTTGCGCAGCTTCACCTCGTTCGCGCCAACGAAACATCGGCGCGAGTCGATCTCGAGGCGCAGGGAACCGCGCTGGATGACCGTCTCGTCGCCGGTGAGGTCGTCCGCGTGCTCGCGTCGGCGAAGCACCGCGCGGATGCGCGCCACGAGCTCGCGCAGGCGGTACGGCTTGGTGACGTAGTCGTCCGCTCCGATCTCGAGCAGCAGCACCATGTCGACCTCTTCGCCCTTGGCGCTGACGATGATGATGGGCACGTTGCTCGTGAGTCGGATCTCGCGACAGACGTCCAAGCCGCTCATTCGAGGCAGCATGAGGTCGAGCAGGATGATGTCGAAGTCACCATCGCCGAAGCGGGCGATGGCCTCGGCGCCGTCGCGGGCTACGGTCACCTCAAAGCCCTCGCGACCGAGTCCAATGCTGAGCGCCTCGACGAAGGACTCCTCATCCTCGACGAGCAGTACCCGCACCAGCGGCGTACGGGGGCTCACCGGCTCACCGGCAACTCGAGCGTGAACGTCGAGCCCTCGCCTTCGCGCGACTCCACCACGACGGTGCCACCGTGGTTGTGGGCCACGTGGCGCACAATGCTCAGTCCGAGTCCCGTTCCACCGGTTTCGCGGGCGCGGCCGGGGTCGACCCGGTAGAAGCGCTCGAAGATTCGCTCGAGGTCCTTCGCGGGGATGCCGACGCCGTGGTCGGTGATGGCGATGCGCACGCGGGGGCCATCGATCTCCCCGTCGTCGCGGTGCTCGTCACGCTCCACGCGAACCGAGACGTGTCCGCCGGCGGGCGAGTACACCACTGCGTTCTCCAAGAGCGCGTGGACCGCCGAGACGAGTTGTCGACGATCGCCAACGGTCGTGTAGGCGCCCGACGGCTCATCGAACTCGATCGTGACCTCGTGCTGCTCAGCCGCGGTACGGATGCGTTCGATCGCCTCAGCGATGAAGAGCGCGACCGGGACTGGCTCGCGCGCGGGCGATCCCTCGCTTTCGATGCGCGACAAGTCAAGCAGGTCCTCGATAATGCGGTTGACCCGGAACGCCTCGACGTTGATACGTTCGGCGAGTCGCCGGGCGACCGACGCGTCCTGCTCGTACTGCAGCGTCTCGGCGAGCAGTCCGAGTGCCCCCATGGGCGTCTTGAGTTCGTGGCTGACGTTGGCGATGAAGTCGCGGCGAATGTCTTCGAGGCGGCGTCGTTCGCTGGTGTCCTCGATGACGGCGAGGACACCGAGGGGGCGTCGCCCGTCGTCGATGACCGACGCGCGCACGGTGAGGGTACGCCGCGGCGGGCCGTAGATGTCGATGGTGCGATCGGCGACGCCGCTCGACCAACCCTCGGCGAGACACTCGGTGACGGCCTGGGCGGCGATCGCTTCGCCGTATCGACTAGTCATGAGTGTTTCGGCCTGTCGATTGCGATAGACGATCGCGCCCGCCTCGTCGCAGAGAACCAAGCCGAGCGGCAGCGTTTCGAGGGACCGACGCAGCCGGATCGATTCGGCACTCGATTCGCTCACCGCGGTGCTGGCCTCGCCCGTCGCCTCCTCCAGGTACGCCAGAGCGGCCTCGACCCGGCCGGTGTCGTGGCGGTGTTCGACACCCAGCCTGGAGCCGAGCGCGTTGATTCGCTGGGCGATGGCGCGGTGGTCGCGGAAGCGATTGATCAAGAACCCGAGGAGACCACCGAGAATGACGAGGCCCGCGCCGAGCCCGTAGACGGCGGCGGAGGTCCAGTGGGCAATGAAACTGGAAGCGGTGGCGAGGAGCACGGCTTCATTCTCGCAGACCTCACCGTCGTGGCGCGGACCGCGACCGTTGTGAGTCCCCGAGTGAAAGGCCACCCATGCGTATAGTTGCCGTTAGCCTGAGTCCGTCGATCACCGCGCTGCCCGGCAGCGCCGTGCTGATGCAGTTCGCGAACGGCCTCGCGGCGTGGAGTCTCGTTGGCGCCCTCGTGGCGCTGTTGCTCGGCGCCGCGCTCTGGGCCGTCGGTAGCCACACACAGAACATGCACCAGTCCATGGCTGGGCGCCGTGCCGTGATCACGTCGCTGGTTGCGGCGCTGCTCATCGGGGCGGCCCCGCACCTCGTCAACTTCTTCTTTACGACCGGGCAGTCGGTGCACTAATGGGCATCGGGTGCCTCCTCTCCCCCTTGGGCTGCGCGTCGACGACGGTCGCGAAGGCGACCCTCGGCGACGTCTTCACTGCGCTGACGTCCTGGGTCCTCGATAGCGTCTCGTGGCTGCTCAGCGCGACGAGCCGCGTGCTGAACGCCGCGGGTGAGCCGACATCCGTCGTGCACGCGGCGTCGCGTGAGTACACCACGCTGCTCACCCTGGCGCCGGTTCTCTTGTTGATTGGGCTGGTCGTGGCCACCATCCACGGAGTCGTTCACGGTGACGCGGGCTCGCTCTGGCGCGTCTACCTCGGCGTGGCACCGGCGGCGGTTCTCGCGATCACGCTCGCGCGGCCCCTCGCGCAGCTCATCTTGAGCGCGACGGACGAACTGGCGTCGGGTGCGGCGGGATCGGTGGCGCGTCACGTGCCCCTGCTCGCCGCCGACGCGAACGCCATCGCCTCCTCGACGCCCGGCTTTGGCATGTTTCTCGTCGCTTCAGCCATCGTGGTGGGCGGCTGGTTGCTCTGGTGCGAGCTCATCGTTCGTGCGGTCGTGCTGACGCTCGTGCCCGTCGTCGTGCCGCTCGTGACCATACCGGCGATGCGCCGCGTGGGCTGGCGACTGGTCGAGACGTTCCTCGCGGTGGCCTTGAGCAAGGTCGTCATCGTCATTGCCTTAGCCGTCGGGTTCGACGAGCTCGGTGGTGGTTCGCTGACCACGGTCGTGACCGGGGCGACCACGCTCGTGCTAGCCACCTTCAGCCCCTTCGTTCTGTTGCGCCTGGTGCCACTGATCGAGCAGTCGGCGCTGCACCAGGTGGCCGGCATGCGCCAACGCCTCACCTCATCGGTGCAGGCGCTACCGTCGTCGCCGGTCGGCGCGGCGGTGCGCGCACTGACGCCGGAAGAACCGTTGCCGCCGGCGCCCGAACGCCCCGTCGACCTGGGCTTTCCGGTATGGGAGTCCGAAGGCGACGTGCCGATGCCGCCCCAAGACGGCGAGCGTCCGAAGCCGCCCGTGGGCCAGCCGCGGCTTCGTGGTGGCCACGTCGTCTACGAGAGCGACTCGATGGGGCCCGTAGTCGGGTGGCACTTTGACGAATGATCAGCTCGGCCTGGGTGCGTCGGATCTGGCGCCGCGCTGGATCGGCGTTCGCCGCCACCAGGCGGTGCTCGCCGTTTTCGGCGTCGCCGGGATCGGCGACGCGCTGCTGCGCACGAGGTCAGTGGTCGAGGCTTCGGCGGCGCTCGCGCTCGGTGCGGCGTCGTTCCCGCTGGGGTCCGCCTCGGTCGCCACGGCGGTGACGACCGGCATCGCGTTCGTTGCGCGACGCCACTGGTCGCGGCGGACGGTCGTCGCGGTGGGTGATCGCGTGATCGTCGACGGCCGCGACGTTGCCGAGCGGACCGGCTTCGTCCTCGATCATCGGGGCCGACTGGACCTCACCGGCGCTGACCATCAAGCAGCGGCCGATCTGGCGGACTACGTTGACGCGCTGGCGGCTGATCGGTCGGGCCATCGACTCTCCGTGCACGTCCGTCGAGAGGGAACGTCGGCTCTGACGTATCTCGTTGCGCGCGCCGACGGTGCCTCGCCGCGGGGCTGGCGCCGCGATGACGGGGCGGTCTTTGCCGCGACGTCAGCGCGGCGGGGCACGACCTGGTGGCTCGAGCGCTGGCGCTACGTTCGTTCCGACGACGGTGTCGCGTGCGCGCTGCGCGTGCAGGACTTCGCCGTCGCCGCGGCGCGTGGCGCCGCACTGGACGGCCTGCAGAGTCTCGACGGATCCACGACGCTCTCGGTGCACCTCGACGTCGTCGGCGCCGATCGCGCTCGGCGCAGCGCTGAGCGCGCCGTTCACCGCCACCGCAGTGATCGGGCGGCCACGACGGCGGTCGGGTATCGCGCGACGGCCCGACTCGATCGGGCCGACGAACGAGTGCGCCGTCGCGAGGTGGACGTCGCGGCCGGCCGCGCACTGGTGCGTCTTGGGGTCTACCTCACCGTTCGCGCGCCGTCGTGGCCGGCGCTGCGCGCGTCGCGCGACGCCGCCGTACGTCGAGCGGCGGACGCAGGACTGCGCGTTGAGTACGGGGCCGGAAGACAGGCGCGGTGGGTCGTTGACCAAGCGTGCGGTCCGCCGGCGCGCTGGGCGATGCACTGGATCACGTCGAGCGACCTCGACGCGCTGCGGGTCCCCGCCCACGACGCCGGTACGGGACTGGGTGGGTCGCCCCTCGGCGTGGTGGCTGGCGGCGCGCCCTTCGTGCTCGACTCGTTCGATCTCTATCGCGCCGGCGTCGTCGCGAATCCGAACGTGGTCGTGGCGGGCGCCATCGGAGTCGGCAAGAGCACCATCGTGAAGATGATGGTGGAGCGCGCTCTGGCGCGCGGCCGACGCGCGGTGGTCATTGACCCCAAGGGCGAGTACGGCGCGCTGGCGGCGCGTCACGGGGCTCGCTCGGTCGTTCTCGGCGTCGACGGCTGGTGTGATCCCTTCACCGACGCGACGGACGGTCGCTCGCTCGTTCGCGCGTTGGTCGCGTCGGCGCAAGGTCAGTCGCTGTCCGACGAGCAGCACTTCGCGCTCGACGAGGCGTGGGACGCGGTCACCGCGTCGCGGTCGTCGCGACCGCTGCGAGATCTAGCCGAATGGCTGCGCGCCGCGCTGGACGATCCGTCATCGCCGCATCGAGCGTTGGCGTTGACACTTCGCCGATTCGTGGTTGGCGACCTGGCCGGTCTCTTCGACGGCGACGACGAACCCCTGACGCTCGATGGCGACCTGGTCGTGCTCGATCTGTCCGCGCAGTGGTCGAGTGACACGATGGCGGTGGCGGCACTGAGCGCGGTCGCGGCCGCCCAGCGGGTCGCGCAGTCCGGCGTCGCCTCGTACGTGGTGCTCGACGAGGCCTGGGCGCTCCTCTCGGACCCTCACGCCCTCGCGTGGCTGCGCGGTTCGTGGAAGCTCGCCCGATCGCGGGGAATCAGTCACGTGCTCGTCGTGCACCGCTGGGGTGACGTCGACGCCGTGGGCGACCACGGGAGTCAGCAGCGCGAACGAGCTCGCGGCCTGCTGCGCGAGTGCGAGACCGCGTGGCTGTTTCGCCAGCCCCCCGACGAAGTGCGCGACATGGCAGCGGCCCTCGCGCTCGGGGCGATCGAAGGCCGAATCCTCGCCAACCTGGACCGGGGCCAGGCACTCGTGCGATACGGCCGCCACCGATCAGTCGTGCGGATCACGCCCGATGAGATTGATCGAGGTCTCATCGACACTGACGCCGCAATGCGCGCGTGACTCGCGGCCTGCGACTCGGTCGGCGTCTAGTCGCCGGAGTTGGCGTCGGTCCTCGCGTCGTGCTCGACCCTCGCCACTCGCTACTCGTGGTCGGACCGACTCAGGTGGGCAAGACCTCGTCACTCGTCGTGCCCTCGATACTCAACTGGTCCGGCGCGCTGGTGGTGACCAGCGTGAAGCGTGACGTTATCGACGCGACGCTTCCCTGGCGCCGCGGGCTCGGTGAGGTGCAGATCCTGGAACCGGGCTCTGACGACGGCTTGACCTGGGATCCGCTCGAAGGAGTACGAACCATGCGCGAGGCGCTGCGGGTGGCGCGTGACCTCACGGTGCGCTCCGGTCACGGCGACTCGGAGTTCTGGAACACGCTCGCCGTCAAGCTGGTGGGGGCGCTGTTCGCCCGCGCAACTGAACGCGGTGCTTCCATCGTGGACGTGGCGGCCGTCGTCGAGACTCGCGACTTCGACGCCTGGGCGAGCGACCCGGTGAGCCTCGCGTCACGGGTGCTCGCCGACTTTCTTGGACACGAACCGCGAACCCTCGACGGCGTCATCACCACCGCCGAGACCATGCTGCTGCCGTGGCGTTTCGAGCAGCCCCGGGCCCGCGTGCGCGGCGTCGTCGACGGCGCCCACACGCTGTACTTGTGCAGTCCGCGCGGCGAGCAGGCGCATTACCAGGCGCTCTTCTCGGGCGCTCTTCGCGCGGTCCTAGACGCCCAGCAGCGTCGGGTCGACGAAGGGCTCGCCCGTCCGCTGCTGCTCGTACTCGACGAGGCCGCGGTCGTCGCACCTCTCGAGGAGCTCGACCAACTCGCCGCGACCCTGGCCGGGCTCGCGGTCACGTTGATCACCGTGGTCCAGGACTTCTCACAGCTGGCCGCTCGGTGGGGTCCTCGCGCGGCGACCATCGTCAACAATCACGCGACCCGACTCGTGATGGCCGGACTGGCCGATCCCACGGCGTCGACCTACGTGCCCGAGGTCTCGATGGCTCGTCCGCGGCGCGCGCCGCGAGCCGCGACGCCGGGGCCGACTCGCGCCGAACCCGTTCCGCTGCGCGAGCGCCCGCGCGGCACCGCGCTCGTCATCGCGAGCCACCAGCGCCCGGTCGCCATTCGCGTGCGGCCGTGGTGGCGCGATCGACACTTGCGTCCGCGCGGCGCACGCTGACTCGGTACGATGCGCAGATGGCCGACGACGCAGAGCGACGCGACGCGATTTTTGCCGTTGACGTTGGTGCCACCACCATCAAGTTCGCCACGGTTGACGCCACGGGCACGCTGCTCGACGCCGTGCGACGCCGTGCGACGCCGTATCCGCTGTCCCCAGCTCGCTTAGTCCGGGTGATCGCGAGCCGAGCGGTGCGCAGCGGCTGTTCGCGCGTAGGAGTTGGATTCCCGGGACAGTTCGCCGACGGGCGCGTGATCGCACCGGGAAACCTGGCGCGTCCCGGCGGGGTCACGACCGAGGTTGATCCCGACCTCGATCGCCAGTGGCGTGGCTTCGCACTGCAGGATGCGCTGCGAGAGGAGACGCGCCTCGACGTCCGGGTGGTCAACGACGCGACGCTCGCGGCGCTGGGCAGCTGTCGCGGCACGGGTGTCGAGGTGGTCCTCACCCTCGGGACGGGTCTCGGCCTAGCCCTGGAAGTAGAGGGGGTACCAACGCCGGTGCGCGATGTCGGTGCGCACGTGCGCCCCGACGGTCGAACCTACGACCAGACGCTCGGCGAGACGGCTCGTGGCGCAGACGAGGTCCGCTGGCGACACGACCTAGGCGTGATCATCAAAGAGTTCGTCGATGAGTTCTCAGCGCAGCTCGTGCACCTCGCGGGGGGCAACGCGCGACGAGTCGATCCGACCTGGTTCGCCGCGCTGGGCGTCGTAGTGAGCATCGAGGGGAACGAAGCGTCGCTGCGCGGCGCCGCGCGGTTGTTCTAACGCGTTGCGAGGTCGAGGGCGCTCGCGCAGAGGACGTGGGCTATCACGGCAATGGCGCGGTCGTCGATGGCGAAGTCCGGTCCGTGGTGCGAACCGCTCGAACCGTCCGCGAGAGCGCCGCCAACGACGAAGTAGCAGCCGGGGATGCGGTTCAAGAACTCCGAAACGTCATCGCTCGCCGAGGTTGGGGGCATCTCGGCGAGGAAACCGTCGCCGACGACGGATCGCGCCGCTCGGCCCACGACCTCGGCCACGTCGGGATCGTTGACGACGGCCGGTGCGCCGTCCGTGATCGTGAACGTGCCGTGCACCGAGAACGTGGACTCCAGGTCTGCGAGCAG
>JAKBCI010000006.1:553-17220 GCA_021807965.1 Actinomycetes bacterium | reverse complement strand
GCGCCTTTTGCTCTTCGCGCGCCTTGCACCAGATGAACTCGTCGATGTCGGGGTGATCGACGTCGAGAATGACCATCTTCGCGGCGCGTCGCGTCTTACCACCCGACTTGATCGTGCCCGCCGAGGCATCGGCCCCGCGCATGAACGAGACCGGACCGCTCGCGGTGCCGCCACCCTCCAGCGGTTCAGCGCTGGAGCGAATTCTCGAGAGATTGACTCCGGCGCCGGAACCACCCTTGAAGATGATTCCCTCTTCGGTGTACCAGTTCAGGATTGAACGCATCGAGTCCTCGACCGCCAAGATGAAGCAGGCGCTGCCCTGTTGGGGAACGCCCTTCACACCGATGTTGAACCACACCGGCGAGTTGAACGCGGCCTTTTGCGTGATGAGCAGGTGCTTTAATTCGTCGCGAAACGTCGCGGCCTCTTCGTCGTCGATGAAGTAGTCGCCGGCGACACCCCAATCGGTGATCGTATCGACAATACGGTCCACGACCTGCTTGAGGCTCGTTTCTCGCTCGGGCGTGCCGACGGTGCCGCGAAAGTACTTCTGGGCGAGAATGTTGGTGGCGTTGAGCGACCACGACGCCGGCACCTCGACGTCCAGCTGCTCGAAGGCGACCGAGCCATCGCGGAAGTTGGTGATGCGCGCGTCACGACGATCCCAGACCACGTCGTCGTAGGGGTGGCGATCGTCGGCGGTGAAGAACCGTCGAAGTCCAATGCCGAGCCGTTGCGGAGCGATAGCCATGTCTCTTACCCTCTTCTTGTACGTTTCCGACACCTGGCGCCTCGACGTCGTCCGAAACCGAGGTCGACAACGACCTCACCACCAACCACAATATGTTGTGGTTGGTATCCGGCTCAACGCAAGATGCTGTGTTATTACAGCACTGTAATTACATCGCGTCAACTCCTTTTTCTCACAAATCCCAACGGCCGTGCAAACACTGGGCTTTGGCGCCTCAACGGCTCGACGCGGTCGTCGCCCTGGCTAGCGTGGCCCTCGTGGATGTCGTCTTGGCCCTCGACGCTGGCACCTCGAGTATTCGTACCGTGGCGTTTTCGCACGACGGCGACGACGTGGCCAGCGCTCAACGCGACCTCACCTCGCACTTTCCCCAACCCGGCCGCGTCGAGCAGGACGGCGACGAGATCGCGGACCTCGCCGTGGCGACCCTGCGCGACGTGGCCACGCAGCTACGCAACCGCGGCGATCGCGCGGTGGCCCTCGGCATCACGAATCAGCGCGAGACGACGATCGCCTTTGACCGCGACAACGGCCACCTCGCCCACCGCGCTCTCGTCTGGCAGGACCGTCGCACGGTCGCGCGCTGCGACGAGCTCCGAGACCTGGGCCACGAGCCACTCGTTCGTCGAACGACGGGGCTGATCGTGGACCCGTACTTCTCGGCCACCAAAATGGCGTGGCTCCTCGAGGGCGGCCACCTCGATGACGCGACCATTCCCGCCCTGACCACGGTCGACGGCTGGTTGCTCTGGTGGCTGTCGGGAAACGCCAACGGTGGTGTGTTCGCCACCGAGCCATCCAACGCCTCGCGGACCCTGCTCATGGACCTCGCCTCGCTCGACTGGTCGCCGGCGATGACTGCGCTCTTCGGGGTCGACCGAGCCCTTCTTCCGACGATCCGTTCGTCGACGACGTCGTTCGCCACGGTCAGTGCCTCGGTCGTGCCGGAACTCGCGGGCCTGCCCATTACGGCGATCCTCGGCGACCAGCAGGCCGCGTTGTTCGGCCAGGCCGGCTTTGAAGCGGGCATCGTGAAGGCGACGTACGGCACCGGTGCCTTCGTCATGGCGAACGTCGGCGGCGAGATCCCCGAGCCGGTCGACGGCCTGCTCACGACGGTAGCGTGGGACCTCGGCGCGTACGGTTCGACCGCGTACGCCCTCGAGGGCTCCGCCTTCGTCGCCGGCGCCGCGATCCAGTGGCTGCGCGATGAGTTGGGCTTCATCGATGCCGCGAGCGAACTCGAGCCGCTCGCGCGCGAGGTGCCCGACGCGGGCGGCGTGATGGTGATACCCGCCTTCACCGGACTCGGCTCACCGTTCTGGCAGCCCGACGCACGCGGCGCGATAGTGGGACTGAATCAGTCGACTCGGCGCCCCCACGTGGCGCGGGCGCTCGTCGAAGCCCTGGCCTACCAGGTACGCGCCATGACTGACGCCTTCGTCGAGTCGGGGGTGAGCCTGCGTGAGCTGCGCGCCGATGGGGGTGCCGCGCAGATGGACCTGCTGCTCGAAACTCAGGCGACCGCTAGCGCCACGACGGTGGTGCGCAGTGCGTCCCTCGAAGCCACGGCGCGCGGCGCCGCCACCCTCGCGGGATTGGCCGCCGGTTTTTGGCGCTCGCTCGACGAGCTGAGCGAGCGCTGGCGTGCGGAGCGCTTCTTTGCCCCGATGAACCGTGACGGGCTCGACGAGTCGTACCGGTCGTGGCGGCGCGCCATTGACCGCGGCGTGTAGCGAGCCGCGGGGTCGCCGGTGCAGCCCCGGCCCACGTGACGACTACCATCGACGACGTCGAGGGGGCGCGATGACCGAGTATCTGACTTCACGGATCCGCGAGGGCCTCGCCTTCGGCGAAAGTCCGCGCTGGCACGACCAACGACTCTGGTATAGCGACTTTTACCGCCACGGCGTGTTCAGCACGGATGCGTTGGCCCGCGACGAACGGCTCGAATTCGAAGTAGCCGGACAGCCGTCGGGCCTCGGCTGGTTGCCCGACGGCAGTCAACTCTGCGTATCGATGATCGATCACCGCGTGCTACGAGTTGGTGCCACGACTACGACGCACGCCGACATCAGCGAGCACTGCGGCTTTTGGGCCAACGACCTCGTCGTCGCCGCGACGGGCGTTGCCTACGTAGGGAACTTCGGCTTCGACTTGGACGCGTTTTTGGCCGACGTGGGCGTCGAAGGACTACTCGCCACACCACCACCGACCACCAACCTGGTCGTGCTCGGACCTGACGGCGCGGTGCGCCAGGTGGTGGCCGACCTCGCGTTCCCCAACGGCGCCGTCGTAACGGCCGACGGCACGACGCTGATCGTCGCCGAGACCCTGGCCTCGCGACTCAGCGCCTTTACGATCGCCGACGACGGCACCCTGCACGACCGTCGAGTGTGGGCACCACTCCAGTTCGCCGCGCCCGACGGCATCTGCCTCGACGCGCAGGGCCTCGTGTGGTACGCCAACGCCATTACCAATCAGTGCGTTCGCGTAGCCGAGGGCGGTGAAATCGCCGACGTCGCCACGACGACGCAGACGGCGTTCGCCTGCTCCCTCGGCGGCACCACGGGGTCAACCCTGTACGTAATGACCGCGCCGACGAGTGATCGGTTTAGGGCAGCGGACACCCGGCTAGGCGCTATCGAGTCGGTCGAGGTTGCGGTGCCCGCGTTGAGCGAGCGCTAGGCGCGAAGTTCGGGTAGCGCCCGGCGCAACGAGCGTATGGCCTGGTGCGTGCGAGCCTCGTTCTCGATCAGCGCGAATCGGACGTGCCCGTCGCCACCACCGCCGAAGCCCACGCCGGGGCTCGTGGCGACGTCGGCCCGTTCGATCAGCTCGGTCGAGAACGCGAGTGAACCCCGCTCGCGAAACGGCTCGGGAATCGGCGCCCAGACGAACATGGAGCCTCGCGGCGCGACGACGGGCCAGCCGATCCGGTTGAGTCCGTCCACCAGTGCGTCACGACGGGCCTGGTAGATCGTGCGCAACTGGTTCGGGTAGTCCTTGGCCTCGTTCATGGCGACGATCGCCGCAATTTGCACGGGCTGAAAGGTTCCGTAGTCGAGGTAGCTCTTCAGCTTGGTGAGCGCCGCCACCACCGCCGCGTTGCCGACGAGGAATCCTACGCGCCACCCCGCCATCGAGAACGACTTGGTCAAGGTGTAGAGCTCCACGCAGCACTCTTTTGCGCGCGGGACCTGCAGGATCGACGGCGGCCGGAAACCATCGAAGCCCAAGTCGGCGTACGCGAAGTCGTGACACACGATGAGCTCGTGCTCAAGGGCGAAGTCCACGAGTCTCGTCATGAAGTCGAGGTCGGCGCAGGCGCTCGTCGGGTTGTGCGGAAACGAGGCAATGACGACTCGGGGCTTGATGACGGCCGCGTCCCACGCATCGTGCATCGCGTCAAAGAAATCGTCGCCCGGGTCGCGGTCGCTCGAAGCCGGGTCGACGATCGGCACGGGGATGACCGTCGCTCCGGCGAAGCCGGGGCCCGCGAGGTGGATCGGGTAGCTCGGCGTCGGCACGAGAGCGCTGTCGCCCGGGCCGAGCAGCACCCACATCAGGTGGGTGAGACCCTCTTTGGCGCCGATGGTGGTCAGCACTTCGGTCTCGGGATCGAGCTCAACGCCGAAGAGCTCGCGGTACCGCGTCGCCATCGCCGCGCGAAGGTTGGGTATGCCGCGGCTCGCGCTGTAGCGGTGATTCTTGGGATTGTGAACTGCCTCGGCCAGCTTCTCGACCGCGACGTCAGGACTGGGCAGGTCGGGGTTGCCAAAGCCAAAGTCAACGACGTCGCGTCCGGCGGCCCGGGCCGCTGCCTTGAGCGAGTTGATCTGGGCAAAGACGTACGGGGGCAACCCAGTGATTCGACGGAATTCCATTGGTGAACAATACGTTTTCAGTTCGCCGATCGCCAACCGGCTACGACGTCGACGTCGACCTCGGCACCCAACACCGCCCACGTGGCTCCCGCACCAGCGAGGTCATCGAGCAGACGCGCCGTCTCCTCGCGCGCCGGTGGGGGTCCCGCCCACGAGACGGGACCGTCCAGGGCGGCGGCCCGCAACGCGGCGACCGGCGCATTCCAGAGATTCACCGTCGCGCCGACCTCGCGGGCCAGGGCGTTCGTCGCCGGCGCCCCCGCGCCGATCCACACCGAGATCGTCGGCGCGAGGGCGCGAGCCGTCTCGCCGAGCAGCCGTCGACGCGAGGGCGCGTCCAAGTCGGGGATGCCGTACGCGGCGTTCTCGGGTGCGGACAGTCGGTCCCCCGTGCCCAGGGCCGCCACCACGTGACCGGGTGAGAGGGCGTCCAGGGTGCGAAAGGTCGCCACGAGGTGGTCAGTACTCACGAGGCCGACGCGGGCGACGAGCGGACCGACGTGAAGTAGTGGATGTCGCGCCACGATGGCGGCTAGCACTGGGAAGGGCGCTAGCGCCGGACGAGGGGGCGAACCCATGGGCCAGAGGTGGTCGTACGCGAAGACGCCGTCGAGGCCCGATTCCGACGCTCGCGCCGCGGCCCGGAAGGCGCGCCTCGGATTCCCGTCGAAGGTTGGTAGCAGTACGCCGATCTTCACGGCGCACGCTCGAAGGCGACCAGGGCGGCGCCCACCGCGCCAGACAATGAGCCAAAGGCTGACTGCGCGATCGTCACCGTCGCTCGGGCACCGTAGCCTTCAGCGAGATCGGCCAAATGCGTGCGGGCACTGGGCAAGACGAGACCGGCAACCTCCGAGAGGCCACCGCCCACGACGAAACACCCGGCGTCGAGGATGGCGATCAAGTTGGCCAGGCCGAGCGCGAGCCACCAGCCCACCCGATCGACGACCGCAAGAGCTTCGCCGAGTCCGTCGGCGGCCGCGGCCGTGACGTCCTCGCCCGTCACGCGCTCAGGATCACCGACTCGCGTGACCAACGCGGGTAGGCGTCCGTCCAGCGCGGCTTCTCGACTCAGCCGCTGCAGACCGCTGCCCGAGGCGTAGCGCTCCCAACAGCCCCGAGCGCCGCAGGGGCACCGCACGCCACGGGCCTCGACGACCATGTGTCCGATCTCGCCGGCAAACCCATTGCGGCCCCGCACGAGCCGCCCGTCGGCGACCACGCCGCCGCCGATCCCGGTCCCGAGGGTCACCATTACGAAGTCGTCGACGCCTCGACCAGCACCCCACGCGTGCTCGGCGATAGCGGCGCAATTGACGTCGTTCTCGGCCACGATCGACGCACGCCCGAGCGCGTCACCGAGCAGGACCCCGAGGTCAGATCCCGACGCACTTGGTAGATTGGGGGCAAAGGCCAGGTAGCCGTCGCGACGTACCAAGCCCGGCAGACCAAGGCCAATCGGTACGGTACGAGAATCGAGTCCGTGGCGCCGACTGAGCTCGAGAACCTGATCGGCAACGACCTCGGCCGCTCGAGCTCCGGGATCGGAGTCGCGTCCGTGCGGCGTGCCGCTGCGCAGCTGGTCGACGACGGTCCCGTCGTCGCGCAGGACCACGGCCAGCGCCTTCGTGCCGCCGACGTCGACGCCGATCGCGCAATCGGTCATCCGAGAGACTCCGCGCGCGAGCGCAGTTCGCGCAAGGCGTCGATCTGAATTCGCTGTGCGGCCCGGGTCTTGACGAACGCGGGGATCGGAACTGCTAAGTCAACCTCCAGGTCGTAGGTCACCCGCGTACCCTCGTCGATCGGCTCGAAGCGGTACTGGCCAACGAGCTCGGCGGTGATGTCGCCGGCGACTTGGACCCAGCTCAACTCGTCGGGCGCTCGCCCGTAGTCGTAGCGAAGCGTGTACGTCGTTGACCGTCCGAAGGCCGCCGCGCGAAACACCACTTCCAGCGGTCGGCCGTCGGCGTCGCGCTCGAGGACCTCGACGTGCTTGACCTCGCTCACCCAGTCGGCGTAGCGCTCGACGTCCACGACGACGTGGTAAACCCGCAACGGCGACGCCTGCACCACTATCGTCTGCGTCGCGCGCTGCCTCACCAGACCTCCACCGGTCCACCTTACGCCAGGCGTTCGACCCGACCAAAGCCGTCGTACGGTGCCAACTCACGCGAGAGCGACGCGGCGAGGACGTCCCAGGCGTAGGAGCGAGTGGCCACCTCGCGGGCCCGCGCGCCCATCGCCGCGCGACGTGGCTCGTCGGCTAACAAGGTCATCATGGCGCGAGCGAGTTCGTCGGGACGCTTCGGCGAGTCGACGACGAGTCCCGTCTCACCATGAAGAACCGCCTCGTGACTGCCACCGGAACGGCCGGCCACCTGCGCGAGGCCCGACGCGGCCGCCTCGAGAAAGACGATGCCGAATCCCTCCTGTTCGAGACCGAGCCAGCGTCGTCGACAGTCCATGACGAAGAGGTCGCTCGCGCCGAGCCAGGTTCCGAGGTCATCGTCCGACACCCGGCCGAGGAAGCGTACCGGCGCGCGGCGCTTGGCCGCCAGGCGCTCGAGGCGCGCCCGGTCTCGCCCCTCACCGCCGATCATCACGTGCAGACCCGGCCACGTCGTGCGCAATCGGGCCGACGCCTCAACGAGCGTATCCATTCCCTTGCGCGGCACGAGGCGCGAATACGAGAGCACTACCAGATCATCAGCCTCGAAGCCGAGCGACCGGCGCGCGGCCCCGCGACGCTCGGGTGCGAGCGGGGCGAAGCGGACCGGGTCGACACCGGGGGGTATGACGACGAAGGGCGGCGCGTACTCGGCCGCGTTTCGCCAGGCCTCGGACCTGGGGTAGCCCCCGGCGCTGATGGCCACCACGGCGTGGCGTAGTACGCGGCGCAGCGACGAGGCGACGAGCGGCAGACGCCCGGGAATCGCCACCTCCGCACCGTGCACGACAACGCCGTACGGCCGTGACAAGTAGGGGCCGAGCAGTCCGAGTGGCCAGGCGGGATCAAGGAGCACCAGGTCTGGCTGATGTCGCGCAATGGCGCTCTCGATAGCCGCCAGGGCACTCGGAGACGGCAAGAACAACGTTGGCGCCGCCACGCGTTCGATGACCACGTCGCTCGCTTGATCGAACGCTGCCGCATCGGGGTGCGACGACGCCGTCACGACAACGGCTCGCCCGGGCTCGAGTCGACGCCAGAGTTCGTGGAGGTAGACCTGGATGCCACCCGTCTTCGGCGGATAGTCGTTGGTCACCAGGAGGTGGCGGGCCATCCGCCCACGCTAGCCAACCTCGGATTGCTTAACGCTGCGCAGTGCTCGGTTGGTAGCGCAAACGGGGTATCAATTGCTCGGCGCGCAGCAGGCCGACGATCGCCATGTCCTCGTCGGTCATCGTGAGCTCCTCAGGTGCGTCGCCTAAGACAAAACTCACCAGGCAGTCGACGCAGTCCGGCGTCCCCCGTCGCACGCAGTCCTGACAGCTGATTGAAAACTCTACGCGGCTGTTCATCATGTTGTCCTCCATCACGCCACTCTGACGCAACGGTGTGACATCGTCAGGACACGTGACTCGCGATCTCGGACATCACCTGCGACACTGAAAAGGCGGCGCCTTCGGCAATCAGTCGTCTCGTGCGGGCGCTCAGTAGCGCGTAGGACGGCGCGGCAATCAACCGCTGCGCCTCGATCCACGCTGGTGCGATCAGCACCGCACGAGCGTCGCGCCACTCGCCCCGGTCGTCGGCGACCTCACTCACGAGCACCAGCTCGAGCCCGGCCAGCTCGTGGTCCGCTGCGTGCAGGAACTCCCGGCATCCGAGGCAGCCCGGTTTCACGACGACGAGCAGCGTCATGCGCGTAAGGGGGATTTCGATGCTCGACCCGTCAGCGTCGCGACCGACAATCGACGACGGCACGGCTCGTTCAACGGTCCCACCGAATGATCGTGGACCGGCCACGACTAGGACGCCACGTCGTCCATGGTCTCGACGCCGCGTCCGTGCCCACACCACCGACAGGTAACGGACTCCACCGCGGTGGCGATAACTTCGGGCTCCTCAATGCTCAGCTCGCCGCCGACGGTGAAGTGGTAGAACGAGCGAACTGACGTGGTCTCCACGACGTCAAATCGAGTCAGGTTGCCGCACGCGGTGCAGCGATAACGAGTAGGCACGCATCCACGGTACTGGCTGATGCGCGCGAGCGTCACGTCGAGCGGTAGCCACGCCCGGCGTCGGTGGCCGCCCAGGGCGCGGACTCGACGACCTCGTCGTAGCCCCACGACGAAGTGGCCAAACGTGAGCGTTCACCCTCGATCAGGCGCACCAGTGCCGCCGGGTGGCGAACCCTCCCCACGACCCAGGGTCCCGCGATCGTTTCCACGATCACCTCACCGCGCGCCGTCATGCGATCGCCGATACCCCTCGTCGTGCGCGTCGCGACCACGTCGCGAAGGTCCATACTGGTACGAGCGTGGCGGAACACTCCCCCTTCCACCACGACGCGCCGTGACGTGACGTGAATCTTGTGCGTCCGCCACCGCCACGCGCGGGTCAGTGCAACGGTGGCGACCGGACCCACGACCACGACTCCAATAATCACTTGGTGGTGCGCCACCAGGCGAGTCGAGTCCGCCGCGTAGCGTACGGTCACGGCGAGCGCGAGCGCGAGCAGCGTGGGTCGCACCACGCCGCGCGATACGGGCGTGACCGATACCACCCGCTCCTCGCCTCCTTGCACCACGAACTGTCGCCGCACGACACCAGCGTACGGGTTCGGTGTGACGTCACGCAGCGTTTTGGCTTGGCGGCGGAGCCCGTTCCACCGTCGCCAGCGAACCGCTTGTCCTCAGTCCATCGCGGCCCCGCCCACCAGTTCCTGCTGGCACGTCGCGGCCCCGAGCGAGCGGCCGGGCGCACCACGTTGCGGCGACTCGCCGTTCGAGGAGCCGACCTAGCGGTTTTGAAGCTGACGGGCGGTTGACACGAAGTAGTCGCGCAGCGATACGTACTGCTCGTCGCTGAGATCCTGACGCACCGTATCCAGGGCGCCCTGCATCGCCTCGAGCCAACCCTCTCGTGCCGCGCGATCTATCGTGAACGGCGCGTGTCGTAGTCGTAGTCGAGGGTGTCCGCGCTCCATCGAGTACGTCGGTGGTCCACCCCAGTACTGTTCCAGGAACAGCGTCAGGTGCGTCTTGGACGCCGCCAGATCGTCTGGGTACATCGCGCGCAGTTGGGGATTGCGGACCACCCCATCGTAAAAGGCGTCGACCAGTCGGACGAAAAACCCTTCGCCTCCAACCTGGTCGTAGAGCGACGTCCCCACGCAGTCAGGCTAGATGCATCGGCGTAGACTGGGACGACCCTTCGGGGCGCGCGGGTGTAGCTCAATGGTAGAGCTCCAGCCTTCCAAGCTGGCTATGCGGGTTCGATCCCCGTCGCCCGCTCCACGGTGCGTGAGCCGTTGCCGCTCTGCCCGTCGCCGCCGCGGCGACGTCCCTACCCGTCAACCGGCTGGGCCGCGCGTCGTGTCGGCCGACCCGCGCGGGGTGCGAGCACGACGGACACGTTCGAGGTTGGCGCCGACGGCCACGGGAAGGATGACGAGCGGGACCGAGACGAGGCTGATCGGCGGCGGCGCGACGAGCCCCCCCGTGGTGCAGTGCGTGACGAGTGGCCGGGCGGGCGCAGTCAAACTGGCGCAGTGACGCGCGTCGAGAGCGACACGATGAGTCCCGTCACGCTGATTACCACCCTGCCAGGGATAACGAGCGTCGCCGTGAACGTACCTCGAGCCGTACACGTACCACTCGGCCACAGCCGCGTCACGCCGACGGACCAGCCGACGTCGCCGAGAGTGCCACGGCCACGACGAGCCGTGGAACCCTCGGCCTCGTAGGGTTGGAAATATCATCACATTCACTACCGGTGTCGCCCGTACGAGGGTCCGCCTCCGAGCACGCGCGACGTCAGCACTGCAGTCGCGCAAGACTCATGACGTGTCGAGAGACTCGCTCGCCGCCGCGGGCGAGGTATCGGACCTGGCTCCACATCAACTGCGAGCCATGCGTGGTGAGAGGACCCGCGAGTCCCGCTGCGGCCACGGGTTGCTCGAATACGGCGCGCACGCGACACCACTTCGTTGCCCGCGGGGCGAGTCGAAAGAGCTCTTGGCGCTGGCCGGACGGCGACGCGACGAGGGAGAAGAGTGATCCGTCTGACGCGAGCGCCAGCGAGTTGCCCGACGGTATCGAGTCCGGGCCGTAGTTGGCGTACCGATTGGTCGGTAGCGCGACATACGACCACGTCCGCCCGACGTCAGTCGATCGCCGCATCGCGTACTGCGACGACGGGTCGAGCAGCACGAGCTCGGTAGGCGAGACCACGACGAGTTGCTGGGTGGAACAGCTGTTGACTGACGTGACCCAGGACGAGAACCTCCAACGCACCGTCGCCGAGACGCTCGGCGACCCGATGAGCAGAGCCTGCGGGTCGCTATTCATCGCGCAGTTGCCCCACTGAAAGGGACCGAACCTGACGCACGGCCCACTGACGGGGCAGCCCAGCCTGCCCGATGTCCACGTTCGTCCGCCGTCGGCGGTCGTCTCGTCGAGCACGACGCCGTGCTCGGTCCCCAGTGGCGAGCCTCCACGACTCGCGCCGATCGGGGCGTTGAAGAGCGCCTCGACGCTTCGCGCTCCGGTGACGAAGCCACCAAAGTCGGCGAGCGAGACGCCCGGCGGGGTCGGCACCACACGCCACGTTCGCCCAGCGTTGGTTGAGTAAAGCGGCGCCAGGAAGAGGGGGGGAATTATCGGCCCCTCGCCAGCGGTGAAACCTGCGTAGACGGACGCTGCGTAACGCGGATCGAGCTGGACCTCGTCACACTGTGGACTCGACGTGACCGGGCCGGGGATACTCAGCACCGTGCCGTGCAGCGCGGCGCGGACCGTCGAGATCGGTACGACGCGAGTGAGCCTCGCGTCCGTGACGACGACGCGCGACGGTTCGCACCACGCGACGTGACCAGGGCTCGACGCGGGGTTGATGATTGACGGCCCCGAGAACGTCGACGATCGCACGTGCACCCGACCCAGGCTCGCCCAGGTGGCCCCGGGCGAAACGTGGAGCACGCGCGGCGCGAGGACCACGTTGAAGCCACCAACTTTCTCACTGCGCACGAACGACATCGACGGCACTGATCGGCGCAGCGTCGCGTTCGTGACCGACAAGGCGTAGCCGAACGGTTGACCGATTTCGAGAGACAGTGGCGCCCACCCCGTCACGTGAACCTCGGCACCGACCGGCGCCGAGCGCGGGTTCAGCGAGAGCGATTCGCACGGTTGTGCACCGAGGCATCGCGCCTCCGCCGGCGCTCGCAACGTGACGGCGGTGCGCCCTTCGGCGGGACCGAGCGCGCAGCCCGACTGCTGCAGCAAACACGCAACACCAACTTGATAGCGTCCCGACGTCAACGGGTGCACCGACACCGCGCGGCCGTTCGTCACCAACCACGCGGTCGCCGGTATCACGAGGTTCATCCGAAACGTCGTGGTCGACAGCCAACGCACCGCCAGCCCCTGCTCTTGTAGACCGCCACGACACCCGCCCCAGCACAATGTCGCGTAGGTCGCGGCCGCCCGCTGTCGACTCGTCGGTGCGCCGCGAAGGTGCCCAACGACCGTGACGCGTTCGCCGGGAACGACGGTACGCGTACGGATCCGCAGGGCGACCGCCGGCGGGGCCGATATCGCGACGCTCGTGGTTGGCTCCATCGCGGAGGCGCGAGGTGCGCTCAGGTACGTCTGGAGCGCCACGACGTCGGTAGAGCCGCGGTAGGCCGGGACGCGAAAACATCCCGCGAAATCGCCGTTGGGTTGCTGGCGAACGTAGTCGCCATTCGCGGCACACACCGAACCCGGCGGCAGATATGCCGTCGCGAGCGGCGCAACCTGGGTCGAGCGCGCGGACGATGGTATTCCAGTCGTTGAGCATCCCGCGAGGACGAGCGCCGCACTGAGAAACAGTCCGCTTGCGCGCAGCCACGGATGGGTTCGTCGCATGCTCTATGGTGACACGTACGTCGAGCGACCGACGGGCAGAACCAGCCAAAGCCGGGGGTGGCCACCGGTCGGCCCTCGCGCAACACCGTCACGACTGGCCAGCGCAGCCGCCACGTCACCGGCGGTGCCCGTCGCCGTATGGGCGAACGTCGCCTCGTCGATCAGGCGACGTTCGTCGTCGAACCCGGCGGTCGTCGCCGTTCAGTGCCGCCGATGTCGGTCGGCTTGGTCGTCGCCACGACGCGCGCGGGTATACCGACCACGACGCTGTGCGGGGCGACGTCCTTGGTTACGACTGCCTGAGCACCTACAGAACTGTCGTCACCGACCGTCACGGGACCCAATATGACCGACCCCGCCCCGAGCAGCACTCGGTTGCCGATGGTCGGGTGACGCTTGCCGCGACTCATCGACACGCCACCGAGGGTGACGCCGTGGAACATGATGACGTCATCGCCAATTTCGGCGGTCTCACCTATGACCACGCCGATCGCGTGGTCAATGAAGAGTCGGTGCCCAATAGTGGCGGCGGGATGGATGTCAACCGCGGTGAGCACGCGTACCGCGGCGCTGAGGATCCTCGCCGCTAAGTAGTACCCGCGCTCCCACAGCGCGTGAGCCACCCGATGTCCCCATATCGCGTGCAAGCCGGGATAGGTCAAGACGACGTCGGCGGCGCTGCGGGCGGCGGGATCGTGCTCGATCACCGCTCGCAAGTCATCGCGCAGCTCGTCGCGCAGTTGGGACCACATCGTCAGTCCCCTAGCCCTTCGAAGAGCGCCGTAGAGAGATATCGCTCGCCAAAGGATGGCACAATGACCACCAAGGTACGACCGACCATCTCAGGACGTGCTGCGACGGCGAGGGCCGCTGACACGGCGGCGCCGGACGAAATGCCGACCAGGAGACCCTCTCGCGTCGCCATTGCCCGAGCCGTTGCGAAGGCGTCCGCGTTTTCCACGGTGATCACTTCGTCAACAACCGCGGGATCGTAGTTGGCTGGGACGAATCCGGCGCCGATCCCCTGCAGGGGGTGGGGCCCCTTCTCACCGCCGGACAGCACCGGCGACGCCGCCGGCTCAACGGCAACGATGCGCACGGACGACTTTTTAGCCTTGAGGCCGGCGCCGATCCCCGCGATCGTGCCCCCGGTCCCTACACCGGCGACCACGACGTCGACGGCGCCATCGGTGTCGGTCCAGATCTCCTCGGCCGTCGTCGACCGGTGGATGGCGGGATTAGCGGGATTCTCGAACTGCTGAGGCATGAAGTACCCGTGGGTAGTGGCGAGCTCCGCCGCCGCGGCAATGGCGCCCCCCATGCCGAGTGGACCCGGCGTCAGCACGAGCTGGGCACCGTAGCCTCGAAGGAGCATCCGTCGCTCGACGCTCATCGTCTCGGGCATCGTCAGGACGCAGTGGTATCCCCGTGCCGCCGCCACCATCGCCAGGGCGATCCCGGTATTGCCACTGGTCGGTTCAACGATCGTGTCGCCAACGTGCAGGACTCCGGCCGCCTCAGCGGCATCAATCATGGCCACGCCTGCACGATCCTTCACACTGCCACTCGGATTGAAGTACTCGAGTTTGGCGAGCACCGTCGCCGCGTCAGGTCCCACCACGTGGTTCAGGCGCACGAGGGGCGTCCGACCAATCAACTCGGTGATGTCGTTGGCGATTCGCACGAGCACCCACTTTCTCGCGGCGACCACCGCGGTCGAAATATGACCAGTATGGTCTGGATTGGATCCTAGCGTCCGATTTTCCCGAACGTCACGGTCGATTTGCCCACTGGCGAGGCGGTACGGTGACGGTGACGGCGCTGGTGGACATCGAAAGGGGGGACGTGAGATCCTGGAGACCCGCGGGGCTCGCGCGGCGCTTCGCGCGCGTATCGGCGCTCGCGATCGGCGCCATCGCGGTGAGCCTGCCAGCCACGGCCCAGGCGGGCGGCGCGCCCGCGTTTACGTCCATCGCCGCGGCGGCGAATACTGGCGGAGCGGCCATGCTCACGGCCGTTAGTTGCCCGGGCGCGGGCCAGTGCGCCGCGGGCGGGTTCTTCACCGACGCCTCTCGCCGTCACCAGGCCTTCGTCGTTAGCGAGTCGCTCGGCCAATGGGGAAAGACTCAGGAAGTCGCGACCCTCTACAACGCCGGTGGCGACGCCTCGGTGAACGCCATCAATTGCTCAGCAGTAAACAGTTGCGTTGCCGTCGGGTTCTACACGGACGCCAGCCGTCACCATCAGGCCTTCATCGTGGAAGAGACGGACGGCATCTGGGGCTCAACGCAGGAAGTGGCGGCGCTGCTTAACGCCGGTGGTGACGCCGTCGCGACGTCAGTGAGCTGCGCCGCGCCGGGCAGCTGCGTCGTCGGAGGTCGCTACGTGGACGCGAACGGAGCGCAGCGAGCGTTCATTGCCGAAGAGACTGGCGGCCACTGGAACGACGCGATCGAGGTGGCCCGGGCGCTGAACCTCGGCGGCGACGCCGTAGTCACGTCCATCAGTTGCGCCGCCGTTGGCTCGTGCGCAGTCGTGGGTCAATACGCGCCACGTGCGCACGCGAGCCAGGCTTTCGTCGTGGAGGAAACGACCGGCGTTTGGAACAAGCCGTTAGAAATCGCGGGTTCACTGAACGCCGGTCTCGACGGCACGCTGAGTGCCGTTACCTGTCCGTCGGCTGCCAACTGCGTCGCTGGCGGCTCGTACGTTGCGGCGACGCCCGGCTCGCGGCCCTACGTCGTGGTTGAAACCAACGGGAACTGGGGTACGCCGATCACGCTCGGCCAGACGTTTCTCGCCACCAGCGCCATCGTCACCTCCGTCAGTTGCGCCGACGCGGGCGACTGTGCTGCTGGCGGCGAGTACACGACGCACGCGGGCGCGACCGTAGCGTTCGTCGCGAACGAAACATCGGGCACGTGGGGACACGGTCAAGCTATCGCCCAAAGCACCCGTTCACCGTCGGGCGCCTATTCGCCGGTGACCCAGGCGAGCGTGCAGGCCATCAGTTGCCCCGCGGCCGGTCAGTGCGAAGTCGGCGGGCAAGTCCAGCTCACCGCCACCAACGCGCAGGCGTACGTCGCCGTGGAACGGCAAGGAACGTGGGGCGTGGCGCAAACGGTCGCTCAGGTCCAGAACGTTGGCCGCGACGCGCTCGTGCTCGCACTCAGCTGCGCGGGCGCGGGCGACTGCGTCGCCGGGGGGCGCTACACGAACCGCCTCAACCACTATGAGGCGTTCGTGGCTGCCGGTTTCAGTTTCCTGCCGTCGCAGCTTTTCGTGTCGGCACTGCACGGAACGGTGCCGCCCACGGGCGTTGCGAAGCTGGTGCTCGTCGGAGGTGGCTTCACGTCACGGCCGTCGATCCGCAGCGGCGAGTCTGGCGTAACGATCGCGATGGTCTCGGTCACGCCGACGCGCCTCGTGATCACCCTTCGCGCAACCAAGAACGTGCCCGGCCGACACGTCTTGACGATCGTCGAGGCTGGTCAGGTACCGGTGCGAATCACGTACCAGCAACGGTGATCACACGAAACCCTGCACGCGACGGGGGCGATAGGGCGACTCGAGCGCGGCGAGCTCCTCGTCGTCCAACGTCAGCGCCAGCGCCGCGACGGCGTCGCCGAGGTGTTCGGCACGCGTTGCGCCAATGATCGGGCTCGCCACGACCGGGTTGTGCAACACCCAGGCCAGGGCGACCTGGGCCGGGGCGACGCCCCGGTGTGCCGCCACCTCCAGCACGGCGTCGACGATCGGCCGGTCCTCGTCGTCGTAGAGACTCTGAGCAAACTGATCGTGTTCGGAGCGATTGGTCGTCGCACCCCACGCTCGAGTGAGTCGACCGCGCGCCAGCGGGCTCCACGGAATCGATGACACGCCCTGGTCGTCGAGCAGCGGCATCATCTCGCGCTCTTCTTCTCGGTAGAGCAGGTTGTAGTAGTTCTGCATAC
>JAKBCI010000006.1:0-543 GCA_021807965.1 Actinomycetes bacterium | reverse complement strand
GCGTCCAACCGTTGAGATCCGCGACGTACAGTGCTTGGGCAAACTGCCAGGCGTGCATCGACGACGCGCCAACGTAACGCGCCTTACCGGCTTTGACGACGTCGTGGAGCGCTTCGAGGGTCTCCTCAATCGGCGTTTCGTAGTCCCAGCGGTGTATCTGGTACAAGTCGACGTAGTCCGTGCCGAGACGACGCAAGCTGTTGTCGATCTCGCGCATGATGGCTTTGCGCGACAGGCCCTGGCCGTTCACGTCGTCGTGCATGCGTCCGTGCACTTTGGTCGCGATCACGACCTCGTCACGAGGAACCATTGACAACAGCACCGAGCCGGTTATCTCCTCGCTACTGCCGGCCGAGTACACGTTCGCAGTATCAAAGAAATTGATGCCCGCGTCGAGCGCTTGTCGAAAGAACGGCACCGCCTCATCGCGCGGGAGTGACCACGGCTGGTTGCCGCGCGCCGGCTCGCCGTAGCTCATCAGGCCGAGGCAGAGGCGCGATACTTTGAGTCCGGTTGGTCCAAGGTTTACGTAGTCCATACGCG
>JAKBCI010000229.1 GCA_021807965.1 Actinomycetes bacterium | reverse complement strand
TGATCATTGGCACCCGTTCGACGGTCTGGGCGACTTCGGCCAGCACGTGGCTCGAGATCAGCACCGTCTTACCACCAGAGGCGAAGTCGCGCAGGAAGTCGCGCAGCCAGCGCACCCCCTCGGGGTCGAGGCCGTTGGCGGGCTCGTCGAGCACCAGCAGGTCGGGATCGCCGAGCAGTGAGGCCGCGAGGCCCAGGCGCTGGCGCATGCCGAGTGAGTAGCCCTTCACCCGCCGCTTGGCGGCGTCGGTCAACTCGACGAGCTCGAGGACGGCGTCCACACGCGCGTCGGGGATGCCGACGGCGCGGGCGAGCATCAGCAGGTGATCGCGACCCGAGCGCCCCGGGTGGAAGTCGGTCGCCTCGAGCACCGCCCCGACCCGGCTCGCCGGTTCATCGAGCTCGCCGTAGGGGCGGCCGAAGACCGTGGCGTGGCCGCTCGTGGGCTGGGCGAGACCGAGCAGCATGCGAAGCGTCGTGGACTTGCCGGCGCCGTTGGGGCCAAGGAATCCCGTGATCGTGCCCGCCTCGATGCAAAAGGAGAGGTCGTCGACGGCAAGGACGCGTCCGTAGCGCTTGGTGAGGTTCGCACTCTCAACGACGATGGGCACACGCACGCCTTCGATACGGGGAACGAGTCGAGTGTAGGCCCGCGCGACCAGGCACTTGGTTGATTATCGGTCGCGTTGTTCGCACGAAATCCGGTGTAGTACCCCGCGCGCGGACCCGTGGCGCGCTGCTACGCCGACGAACCGGGTACGGCGGAACCAGACGCAAGCGGCGCATCCGGTGCGTCGGCCGCGCACTGGGACTCGCCGGGTAGCCGAGCCGCCGGAACTCGTGGCCCACCGGTTCTACGCCAGAGTTCCGCTTACTACGACGTTCCGCTAGTAGCGGAATAGTACTATTTCCTGAAATGACTACATTCCGCTATAAACGGAATAGTATGATAACTGGAAACCATGCGTACACAGGAAGGCTGCGGCAATGAAACGAGATCTCCCCACGCTCGCGAGCGAGGAACAGATTCTCCTCGCCGCACTGGCGGAACTGTCTCGTCGACTACCCCCGGGCTGGAGCGCCGAGCCAAGAATGGAACGTGCGGCGGGGCGGCTACGAGCCGACGCCGTCGTGCGGATCGAGTCACCCGAAGGCCAGCGGACGACGATGTACGCCAAGGCCAGGCGAACCCTGGTCACCCGGGACCTACGCACGCTCGTCGACCAACTCGAAGGCGTCATCGAGGCGGCTCGGGTCGTCGAGCCCGACGAGTCGCTCGCCCCGCTCGTGGTCGCGCGCTACCTGGCCGAACCCGTGCGGGCGTGGCTGGCCGAGCGTGATGTCTCCTACGTCGACGCGACGGGAAACATGCGGATCCTCCTGACGACGCCATCGCTGTTCGTGCGTGACGTCGGCGAGCAAAAGGACCCGTGGCGGGGACCGGGTCGGCCCAAGGGGAACCTCAAGGGTGAGTCCGCGGCCCGCGTCGTTCGAGCACTCGTTGACTTTCGCCCCCCCTACTCGGTGCCAGGACTCATGAAACGAGCCGGGACGCCCAGTGGCAACACCTACCGCGTCGTCGACTTCTTACAAGAACAGGGCCTGCTCACTCGTGACGACACCGGCACGATCACCGACGTACAGTGGCGGGCGCTCGTGGAGCGATGGTCCAAGGACTACGACTTCACCGCGCTGGCCGGTGCGACGGGCTACCTCGCCCCCCGCGGCCTGCCTGAACTCGTAAAGCGTGTTAGCGAGTTGCCCGAGGACTCGCCCGTTGGGGGCTACGCGATCACCGGTTCGATCGCCGCCGCGACGTGGGAGGCGTATGCGCCTACGAGGCTCGCCATGATCTACGCCGAGAACCCAGACGAGTTCGCGCAGTACGGCAACCTGCGTCGAGTCGACGCAGGCACCAACGTCATCATTGCGCCCGCTACGCAAACCGCCGCACTCGAGCGCACTCAGCGATTAGACGGCGCCGTGATCGTCTCACCCAGTCAGGCGGCCGTTGATCTGCTGACGTCACCAGGTCGCGGTCCCGAGGAGGGTCGGGCCCTGCTCGAGTGGATGGAGAAGAATGAATCCGCTTGGCGCCAGTGACAACCTTTTGGCGCTCGCGCGTTCAGCGCTGCTCGACGCGTTGATCGCGATTGGCGCGCACCGGAACTCGGTCATAGTCGTTGGTGCACAGGCCATCTATCTGCACACGCGTTCTGCGCCGGTCGCGGTCGCGGAAGCCACCAAGGACAGTGACCTCGCTATCGACGTGCGAACACTTGCCAATGATCCGCTCATCGAAGAAGCGATGCGCGGCGCCGGATTCCACAGCGACGCCCCATCCGGACAACCAGGGGCGTGGCTGAGCCCACTCGGGATTCCGGTCGACCTTATGGTGCCGGCGGCTCTTGCCGGCAAGGGACGTCGAAGCGTATCGGCACGCCCGCACGCAAGTCGCGCCTTTCGTCGGGCGGTAGGTCTCGAAGCCGCCGTGGTTGACAACGCGATGATGCCGATCCCGTCGATTGACCCAACTGACCGTCGATCGATTGAGGCGCGCGTGGCCGGACCAGCGGCCCTTTTAGTCGCCAAGCTTCACAAACTCGGTGAGCGGCACGAGAGCGCGCCGGAGCGCCTTGTTGACAAAGACGCCTATGACATCTATCGGCTCTTACGAGCAATTCCAACGGACGTGATCGCGACATCCCTGCGTACCCTCCGCGACGACGACCTGGCCGGCGACGTGACGCGCAGTGCCCTGACGCACCTGCAGGAGCTCTTCGGCAGTGCCTCCAGCCAGGGGTCGTTCATGGCGGGGCGAGCCGAACAGTTCATCGGTGATCCGGCCGGAGTTTCGGCAACCTGCGCCGTGCTGTCGAGTGACCTCTTCGCCGCGCTGTCGTAGGAACAAAGTACGTGTAACCATTCACGTCGGCAGTGCGACGACATGGTGAACACCGTCGCCAAGGACAAGGGGTTCGTCAGTGACGGCCCGATCAATCCAGTCCCGGCCCAGGTCAACGCAGGTCACGACCAATTTCCCACAACCCCTGTCCGGAGCCAAGGGTTGAGCCCGGGACGACTACCTCGTGTACCTCGTGGTAGTTCGCGGCCATTTTGCACCAAAGAACTGGACCCCTAAACGGGGTTCAGCCCAAAACGCAGTCCCAACGGGATTCGAACCCGTGCCTCCACCTTGAGAGGGTGATGTCCTAGGCCACTAGACGATGGGACCATGAATCGACGGCGAGCCGTCGCTTCGCTCGGGGGCAAGGATTCGAACCCTG
>JAKBCI010000228.1 GCA_021807965.1 Actinomycetes bacterium | reverse complement strand
TAACCTTGGGCGCCACGTTCGGCGAACTCGGCGCTGACTCACTCGCCCTGATCGAATTGGTCGAGGCTCTTGAGGAGCGGCTGGCGAGTGCCGTGGCTGGCTTTCACATTGACGACGCGGACCTCGAGGGCCTCACGTCGGTTCGCGACGCCGTCGACTACGTGTCCTCGAAGTTGCAAGTGTCGTAAGGGATCTGGCCCCGTGTCCCGGTCGCTGGACGCGCTAGCGCAGCGGCTCGGACTACGGGCCGACAGCCCTGCGCTACTCGTGGCCGTGACGCATTCGAGTTACGCCGCCGAGCACGACTGCGCGTCCAACGAGCGCCTCGAGTTTCTCGGTGACGCCGTTGTGGACCTCGCCATCGCCGATCTCATCGTTACCGGGTACCCGGCGCTGGACGAGGGATCGGGTTCGCTGGTGCGTTCGAGGGTGGTCAACGAGGACGCACTCGCCGATGCGGCGGCCAAACTCGGGCTGGCGTCGTTTCTGCGGGTTGGCCGCGGCGAACTCAAGTCGCGAGGGCTGGAACGGCCTTCGATGCTGGCCGACGCCTTCGAGGCCGTTGTCGCGGCGATCTACCTCGAACGTGGTTTCGACCAGGCCCGTAACTTCGTGCGTGAGGTGCTCGGCGATGACGTGGCTCGCGCGGCGCGCCACCCCGACGAGGTCGACCCGAAGACCAGACTTCGTCAATGGGCCGAGAGCGTGGGACTTGGTGTGCCGAACTACGAGTTACACGCCTCGGGACCCGCTCACGCGACGGTATTCGAGGCCGTCGTGACCCTGGGTGGCGTCGTTCACGGCGTCGGGCGCGGTCGATCCAAAAAGAGTGCCGAGTCCGAGGCCGCGCGCGCGGCGTGGGAGGAACGTCTCGATGCCTGAACTGCCCGAGGTGGAGACCGTTCGAGCGTCCCTGGCTCGTGATCTCGTAGGGAAGAAGATCAAGGCAGCCGCGGTCACCAACGGGCGGGTCGTCAGGCGTCACAAGTCGGCCAAGGACTTTCGCGCGCTGATCGAGGGCCGCACGGTGAAGTCCGCCGAGCGGCTCGGTAAATACCTGGTCTTCGCACTCGACGATGGCCGACACCTGGTGATCCACCTGGGCATGTCGGGCCAGTTGCGCCGGGCCAAGGGACCCAAGGATCCCAAGGTGAAGCACACCCACGTCGTCTTCACGCTCAGCCCCGCCGGGGAACTGCGCTACGTCGATCCGCGCACGTTTGGCGAACTTTTCGTCTCCACCCCGCCCGAGGAGGGCGAGGTGATCGAAGTCTCCAAATTCGCTCGCCTCGCGATTGGCGGCGACGCCATGTCGATCCGACGCCGAGTTCCCGAGTTGGCCCACCTCGGCCTGGATCCGCTGGAGGATCAAATCGGGTGGGACCGTTTCGCGGCGATCATGCGCAGTCGTACCACGGCGCTGAAGGCGGTCCTCACTGACCAGGAGATAATCGCCGGCGTGGGCAACATCTACGCCGACGAGATCCTGTTCGCCGCCGGACTTCGCTACGACCGCGCCGCGGATTCACTGTCGACGATCGAAATTCGTCGGCTGCATCGGTGCATCACCGAGGTGCTGACCGACGCGATCAAGTACGGCGGCTCGACCCTCGCCGATGAGCAGTTCGTCGACCCCGACGGCAAGCCGGGGACGTACCAGGAGTATCACCAGGTTTACAATCGCGAGGGCCTGCCCTGCTTCCAATGTCGCCGACCAATCGAACGAGTCGTCGTGCGGGGCCGGTCGACGTTCTTCTGTCCGAACTGTCAGGCGTAGGTCCGGGCCGTGGCCGAGAAGGTTGGTAGCGTCTACCCGTGTTTCTGAAGCGACTGACCATGAAGGGCTTCAAGTCCTTCGCCGACACCACCGTGCTCGAATTCGAGCCCGGCGTGACCGCGGTGGTTGGTCCGAACGGCTCGGGTAAGTCCAACGTCGTCGACGCGGTCACGTGGGTACTGGGTGCGCAGAGCACGCGAGCGCTGCGCAGCGCGAAGATGGACGACGTCATTTTCGCTGGCACGACGAATCGTCCAGCACTGGGACGCGCGGAGGTGTCATTGACCCTCGACAACGCGTCGGGACGTCTGGCAATTGACGGCGCTGAAGTTACGATCTCGCGGACGCTGTTTCGCAACGGTGACTCCGAGTACGCCATCAACCGCACCGTCTGTCGGTTGCTGGATGTCCAAGAGCTGCTCGCGGACTCCGGGGTCGGGCGCCAGCAGCACATGATCATCGGTCAGGGCCAGCTCGACTCGATCCTGAGCGCCAACTCCGAGAATCGGCGAGCGGTCATTGAAGAGGCTGCCGGGATCTTGAAGCACCGACGCCGCAAGGAGCGCGCCGAGCGCCGTCTGGCCCAAACCCAGGAGAACCTGGAGCGTCTGGGCGACCTGGTGCGCGAGGTGCGTCGTCAGATGCGCCCCCTCGAACGTCAGGCGGCGTCGGCTCGCAACTACGCCGAGGTTGATCGCGAGCTGCGTTCGGCGCGCTCGGCGTGGTACGCCCAGCGCCTGGCGGCCTACGACGCGCGCCACCACGTGATTGAGAGCGATCTCGCTCGCACCGGCGTCGAGGAGGAGCGACTGCGCCGCGAGCTCATCACGCTTGATGCGCAGGCGGCCAGCGCGGCGACCGAAATGACCAGCCGCCGCGAGGAGGCGCTGGCGTCGACGCTCGGTGGACTGTTGGCGCTGGCCGAGCGCGCCCGCGGCACGGCGTCGGTCATCAACGAACGCGAGCGAGCGCTGCGCGTCGCCCTGGACGCGTCGGCCGATGAGAATGTCATCGCTACGCTCGAGGCCGACGCGTCGCGCCTGGACCTCGAACTAGCCGAACTCGATCGTGACGAGCAATCTTTGCGCCCCCGACGCGAGGCGCTGCTCGCCCAGCGAGCGCAGATCGCCGAGCGCGCCGCGACTATCGATCACGAGGCCGTCGGCGGTACCGACGAGGCTGATGAAGCGGTCCGGCGTGCCGCGCGCGAGGGCGTCGACCTGCTCGAGCGTACGATCGCGGCGGTGCACGAGCGTCGCGCTCGGGCCCACGAGCGTCGCGTCGAGGCCGAACTCGCGGCCGCGAACGTTCGTCGAGAACAGGCGGAGACGCTCGCCTCGCTGGCCGACGACGCACCGGTCGCCGAGGCTCGCCGCACTCTCGCTGACGCGCGAGCCCTCGTCGAGGCGGCCGAGTCGGCCCGTCGCGACGCCGACGATGAGCTGCGCGAATACGCCGACGCGGCTGCGCGGACCCAGGCCCGCGCAGAGGCGCTCGCGCGAGCGCTCGAC
>JAKBCI010000227.1 GCA_021807965.1 Actinomycetes bacterium | reverse complement strand
GTCACCCGAGTGCACCACGACGCCCACCGACGTGCGAACGGCGAGTGCGTGGGCGCTCGGCACCGAGTGCGTGACGGGAATGAACTCGAATTCGAAGGGGCCGATCCGGCGGCGTTCACCGTCGGCCACTTCGATGAAGGTGCACTTCGCCGCCACCTTCGCCTCGCTCAGGCGATGGCGGGCGAATCCCAGGGTGAGTGCTGAACCGTAGATCGGCACATTGACATCCTTGACCAGGTATCGCAGTGCCCCGGTGTGATCCTCGTGTCCGTGGGTCAACACGATGCCGTCGACTCGATCACGGCGTTCGATCAGCCAACGGAAGTCGGGCAGGATCAGGTCGACGCCGTACATGGTGGGCTCGGGGAACATGAGCCCCGCGTCGATCACCACGATGCGACCGTCCTGTTCGAGCGCGAGACAGTTGCGACCGATCTCGCCGAGGCCCCCGAGGAAGGTGATCCGGACGCGTTCGCTAGCCACGGGTGGCTCGAAGTTCGTCTATCACCGACGCGGCGGCCGCGTCCACGTCGCTCCCGATGGGCCCGAGCGGCCAGCGGCACTGGCCGACGGCGAAGCCGAGGTACCGCATGGCGGCCTTAGCCGGGATCGGATTCGGCGCCGACTCACTCGATTCGAACGCACAACTACGGGCGAGACGTTCGTTCATCAGTCGAGCCGTGACCCAATCCCCCTCCGCGGCGCTCGACACGATCGACGCGAACTCCGGCGCCGCCCAGTGCGCGGCTACCGACACGATCCCCACCGCGCCAACGGCGAGGAACGGCAGCAGCATCGAATCGTCACCGCTGTAGAGGTCGAGGGCCTCGCCGAGGACCGCCTTGACGTGCGCGGCGCTGGGCAGGTCACTCGAGGCGTCCTTCAACGCCCGTACGTTGGCGTGCGCGCGCACGAGCCCGATGGTCGTCGCGGCGGCGATCTTGCGACCGGTGCGCGAGGGGATGTCGTAGAGCATGATCGGCAGTCCGGTACTCTCGGCTACCGCGCCGAGGTGTCCGGCGATGCCCGCCTGGCTCGGTCGCGCGTACGCCGGGGTCGTTGCGAGCACGCCCGCGACGCCAGTGTCGGCGACGCGACGCGTCAGAGCGACCGACCGGGCCGTGTCCGAGGACGTCGATCCGGCCAGCACCGGCACGGTGACCGCACCCGCGACGCACGCGAACAGGTCCATCTTCTCGTCGTCGCCTAAGGCGCTTCCCTCGCCCGTCGAGCCGGCGACCACGATACCGTCGCTCCCGCTCTCGACGAGGAAGCGGGCAACGTTCGCGGCGACGTCCAAATCGACGGCGCCGTCGTCACCGAACGGCGTGACCATGGCGGTCAAAACCGTTCCAAAGGTTGCTGACGCCATACCTCGAAGTTACCAGTGACCCGGCACCCTCACACGCCGTCGATAAATCGGTCGAGTCCCTCGACGAGGCCGGGACCAAGCGGCAAGTGCGCCAACACGGTCGCGACGCCGTGGACGAAGCTCGACCGGTCATAGGAGTCGTGACGGATGGTCAAGCCCTCCCCCGGCGCACCGAAGAGCACCTCCTGGTGCGCGACGAGACCCGGCAACCGAACGGCGTGGACCGGCACCCCGTCCACGACGGCGCCACGAGATCCCTCGACGGTGTGCCGATTGGTGGGATCGGCCTGCGTCGAACGACCCGCTCGCTGGCGGGCTTGAGCGATCATGTGGGCGGTCGTGATCGAGGTTGCCGATGGCGCGTGGACCTTGAGGTCGTGGTGCAGCTCGATGATCTCGACACGGTGGAAGAACGGTGCCGCCGCGGCGGCGAAGCGTTCGGCCAAGACGGCCCCGATCGAGAAATTGCTCACCACGACCACGGCCGTTTGCTCGGCCACAGCGACGAGCTCCGCGCGGTCAGCATCGCTGAGCCCCGTCGCACCCACGACGAGCGCCTTGGTGTGTCGCGCGCACCACCGGGCCGACGCCATGACCCCCTCGGGCGTTGAAAAGTCGACGACGGCGTCGACGCGAGACGGGTCCACGTGGTCGATTGTCGTGTACCACGACGCACCGGCACTGGCGGGGCCCGGCGACCGATCGACGAGTGCGACGACGTCGAACTCGGGGAGCGAATCGAGCCCCCGGGCCATCACCTGACCCATCCGTCCGGCGCCACCGACGATAGCGATGCCGATCACGTCGGTACCCTAGCGCGTCGACGTTGCCGTCTGATGAATGCGAGCGCGCCCAGCCACGCGACCGAACCAACCCCCGTCCCGATCAGACCGAGTTCGATGTGCGGCGCGTGGTAGTAGAAGTGGACCGTCCAGTCGCCACGAGGCACGACGACCTGTTCGATGAGTCCCGAACGCACCACGTGGAGCGTGATCGTCTGGTGCGTCCTCGTGTTCTGCGCCGACGCCCGCCAGCCCGGTATCCACTCCATCGAGCGTTTGACTATCGTCGGCGCCGCGTCGTGGACCGTGACCCACGAGTCCCCGTAGGAGGTGTCACGGATCGCCACCACGCGCGAACGACCGGACTTCGAACCGAGCCACGCCGTCGGACGCAGCGACGTCGCGCGGAAGTAGGCGACGGTGCCGATCGTCTCAGCCAGTCGCCAGCCCGGCGTGGCGAGCGCCTGTTGGAACTGAGTCGCGAGTCGGTACTCGCGCTTCGCATCGCCTCGCGTGACGACTTCGGCGAAGTTGAAGATGGCCCGATCAGGTGCGCTGACCACGATGCCGGCACTCTCGCCACGGAACGACGAGAAGTCGAAGCTGAGCGACGCGGCGCCGGTGGCACTCAGCACCGGGCCGACACGACGACCGGCGTGATTGAGCAATTGCACCGAGACCGTGCCATTCGAGATCCGGCGGTTGTAGATGCTCGCGAGCACGACGGTGTGCACCGGCAGCAGCTGTCCAAAGAATCGTTCGGTGCGTACCGTTGGTCGCAGGGGCAAGCACGACTCGGGTCGAGGCATCGGTCCGGTGACGGGGGTCGCGAGCTTGTCCGAGGAGACCGCCACCGTCTCGAGGCGCAGCTGACGAAACGTGCCGTCGGCCAGCTGACACGGATTGAGTGAGAACAATGGGTGGGTCGCCGTCACGTTGCCGTAGAGCGCGTTCACGAGCGAGCCGTACCCCTGGACACTCGGTAGACCCGTAAAGACGTTGACGTTCGGCGAGCCGAGCGTCTCGAAGAGCCCCTGGTGCGCGCCGGACGGGTCGATCAACGCGAAACGTCCGGTGGTGCCCAGGTGCGCCGCGGCCGCGGCCGCGTTGGGCATGGGCGACAATCGACCCGCGACGAGGCCCGTGGAGGCGAACGTGAAAAAGAGCAACGCGTCAACGGCGA
>JAKBCI010000226.1 GCA_021807965.1 Actinomycetes bacterium | reverse complement strand
CCCGCCGTCGACCTGCTCGCCCGCGAGCACCAGTACCTCGGTGACCACACCGTCCACCGGCGCCGCGATCGGGTGCTCCATCTTCATCGCCTCGAGCACGACGAGCGTCGTGCCAGCCTTGACGCGTTGGCCGACCTGCGCGCGCAAGTCGATGACGACGCCGGGCATTGGTGCGACGAGGCCACCGACGACGGTCGCCGCGCTCGGCGGCGCGAAGCGCGCTACTCGTTCGAAGTCGACGGTGCCCGTGGGGACCTGGACGTAGAGGTGGGTCCGCGTCGCGGTGACTCGCGCGAGCCAGCGGCGCCCGTTGACCTCCACGTCGATGGCGTCGGGTCGCCACGCCACGACGCGGGCGCGGCCCGTGGGCAGCACGACCGTGCCGTCGCGCTCGACGTGGTAGTGCACCTCGATGGTTCGCTCGCCGTGTCGTAGATCGACGCGTTGATCGGGCAGTCGAGCGTTTCGCCACCCGCTCGGCAACGTGGCGAGAACCGGCGCGTCGTGGCGGTTTCGTTCGGCTAGCCACAGCGCCCCCGCTACCGCGGCGCTGCTGACGTCGTCGGCGTGACGGTGGAAGTCCGGGAGGTAGCGGTCGATGAAGTCGGTCGTCGTGTCGCCGGCGAGAAAGCCCGGGTGGCGAAGGGTGGCGACGAGGAAGTCACGGTTGGTCGTCACCCCGCCCAGGTGAAGGCGCTCCAGCGCGCGCGCCAGTGTCGAGGCGGCCTCGTCGCGCGTGGGTGCGTGGGCGATCACCTTGGCGAGCAACGAGTCAAAGGCGACGGTCACGACCGAGCCCGCCTCAACCCCCGACTCCCAGCGCACCGCAGGTTCGCGCGCGGGCTCAAAAGCCGCCAGCGTGCCGGTGGCCGGCAGAAAGCCGTTTACGGGATCCTCGGCGCAGAGCCGGACTTCGATGGCGCAGCCCCGGCGCGGGGTGTCAGCGGCGACGTCGAGCGCCCGTCCGTCAGCGATTCGAAACTGCTCGCGCACGAGGTCGACGCCGGTTACCGCCTCGGTCACCGGGTGTTCGACCTGGAGCCGGGTGTTGACCTCGAGGAAGTAGAAGGCTCGCGTGGCGTCGTCCACGAGAAACTCCACCGTGCCCGCGGACTGATAGCCAATCGCTCGCGCCAGCGCGAGCGCGGCGTCACCCATGGCCGCGCGCGTGACGTCGTCGACGGCGGTGGACGGCGACTCCTCCACGAGCTTTTGATGGCGCCGCTGGATGGAGCACTCGCGTTCGCCGAGGTGCACGAGCGTGCCGAAGCAGTCGCCGAGGATTTGAATCTCCACGTGGCGCGAGGCCGCGACGTAGCGCTCGAGAAAGACGCGGTCGTCGCCAAAGCCACCGAGCGCCTCGCGCCGCGCCGCGGCCACCGCGTCGCCCAACTGCTCGGGTTCGTTGACGAGGCGCATGCCCTTGCCCCCACCGCCGGCCACGGCCTTGACGAGAAGGGGAAAGCCCACGTCGCTCGCGTCGCTCGGATCGTCACTCGAGGCGAGTACCGGAACGCCGACGCTGCGCGCGAGCGCCTTGGCGGCTACCTTGTCGCCCATCGCCTCGATGGTCGCCGGCGGTGGCCCGACCCAGACCAACCCGGCGTTGGTGACGGCTCGGGCGAAATCGGCATTCTCGGAGAGAAAGCCGTACCCGGGATGCACGGCGTCAGCCCCAGCGAGGCGCGCGGCGTCGAGAACGGCGGCGCCGTCGAGGTAGCTCGTCGCCAGGCGAATGGCGAGATCGGCGTCGGCGACGTAGGGGGCGTCGGCGTCGGCGTCGACGTAGACCGCGACCGCACGCAAGCCGAGAGACCGAGCACCGCGAATCACGCGACGAGCGATCTCGCCTCGGTTGGCGACCAAGACGGTCGACAGCGTCATAGGCGAAAAACCCCGTAACTTCTAGCCCCCTCGATGGGTCGGCTGCGCACCACCGACAGGCAGAGACCGAGTACGGTTCGCGTGTCGCGCGGGTCGATGATGCCGTCGTCGCTGACCGCGCCCGTCGCGGCGAGGGCCAGCGAGCCCTTCTCTTGTATCGCTTCGACCGCGGCGACGATCGTGGCGTCCTCCGCTTCGTCGAAAGGCTCGCCCTTGCGTTCGGCCTGGGCCCGCCGCACTTGGCTCATGACGCCGGCGATCTGCTTGGGCCCCATCACCGCGATCTTGGCCGTGGGCCACAGAAACGTGAACCGATTGCCGAAGGCCCGTCCGGACATGCCGTACGTGCCCGCACCGTACGACGAGCCGACGATCACGGTGAGATGGGGCACCGTCGAGTTCGCAACGGCGTTCAGCATCTGAGAGCCCTTCTTGATGATTCCTTCGGCCTCGGCCTCGCGGCCGACCATGTACCCCGTGACATTCTGGAGAAAGACGAGCGGGACGTCGATCTGGTTGCACAGCTGGATGAACTGGCCGGCCTTCTCCGCGGCTCGTGGGTAGATCACGCCGTTGTTGCCGAGGACGCCAACGGGGTAGCCGTGAATCGACGCCCAACCGCAGATCAGCGTCGGCCCGTAGCGGGCCTTGAACTCCTCGAAGCGCGAGCCGTCGACGACCCGTCCGATGATCTCGCGCACGTCGACGGGCTGGCGTAGGTCCCGGCTGACCAGGCCGAGCAGCTGGTCGGGGTCAAGGACCGGTTCGTCCACTTGCAGCGACGGCCCGGGGCCGCGCTTGCGCCAGTTGAGGTGTGAGACCACCTCGCGGCACAGTCGAATGGCGTCCATCTCGTCCTCGGCGAAGTAGTCGCCGAGTCCAGACACGTCGGTGTGCAGGGTCGCTCCGCCCAGCGTCTCGTCGTCGGTCTCCTCGCCGGTCGCCATCTTCACCAGCGGTGGGCCAGCGAGAAAAATCTTTGACTGGTCCTTCACCAGGATGTTGTAGTCCGAGAGCCCTGGTTGATACGCCCCACCCGCCGTGGAGGAGCCAAAGACGACGCTGATCGTGGGCACGCGCATCTTGGACAGCTCGATCAGGTCGTAGAAGAAGCGTCCGCTTTCGGCGAAGTGGCCGGTATTCATGCGTCCGCCGCCGCCGCTGCCGACGCGCAGGTCGGCGCCGGCGGACTCCACGAAGCTGACGTAGGGGATCTGGTTGTCGCGCGCGATCTCGAGAGCTCGCATCCACTTCTTGGCTGAGTAGACGGTCAGCGCGCCGCCGAGGACCGACGGGTCGTTGGCCATGATGACGCACTCGGTCCCCGCGATGACGCCCAGCCCGACCACCATCCCACCACCCATGGTGTACTCCGAGTCGTACGCGGCTAAGGCGGAGATCTCGAGGAAGGGGCTGTCGGGATCGAGCACGGCCGCGATTCGCTCGCGAACCGGCATCTTGTGGC
>JAKBCI010000225.1 GCA_021807965.1 Actinomycetes bacterium | reverse complement strand
AAGCTACGGCGCTCAGACGTCGTGCCCGGTCAAGCGCGCCGGACTGACCCGAGGCGGATGCCGCTGCGCCAGTAATGCGGTCATGATCTGGGTTCGTGGTGCTGGGCGCCACTCTCGTGACGGCGTCCGGGTCCGCGGCAGACCTACCTACCGCTCAGCATTTAGCCAACAAGGAGCATCACCTTGCTACCGAACTCATCGCTGAGTTTCCTCCGTCGCGATTTCGTCGCTTGGGCGCGTCGCCGGACTCGCGCTCGTAGGACGTTCTGTCGGGCTCTATCTCATGGCGGGAACAGCGGGTGTTGTCGGTCCAAGTGGGGGTGTCATCATTGGGGCTCCTCGGGTTCCGTGGGTAACTTGATGCTCTGATCGGGACGTCGCGTCTTCGTGAGGCCGGTCCACGCTTGGGTGATGGTCACGGCACGAAACGCTGAACCCACGTCAAATGGCGCGCAGGTAGCTCTTGTAGCTTCGGCAGCGATCAAACAGCCGAAGCAGGCGGAACTGCATGCGCGCCACCACCGCGTTTGGTCGCATCACCGCTATCGACGGAGCATCCGTGCTGTGGGTGTCGAGGTGACCGTGGGTGGCGGTGCGCCACGCCTCGAGGGTGAGCGCGGTTACGCTCGGCGAGGCGAAGTTCTCGAAGGCGGTCCCGGCGACGGCGGACAGGCCCTGGTAGCGATTGCAGTCCAGCACCAGTGCGCGGCCGCGGTAGGGGGACTCCAACACGATCAGCGGATTGAGCCGGTCGCCCGCGCCGCCCCCGCCGATGACGTTGTGCTCGATCACGACGTCGTGCCAGTTGCCCGCGAGGTCCACCACGGGCGCAGTCGCGTGACCGAGGAGGTCCTGGCTCTGGTTGACGAACACGTTGTTGGTCACGACCACGTCGCGCACCGACGAGTTACGCCCGTAGGTGTCGAGGTAGAACGCGTCGTAGGCGTGCCCGGCCACCGTGGAGTGGCCGGGCACGCCGGGTGGGTTCGGACCCTCGCTCGGGTCGTCGAGGCTGGTGCCGGCTGAGTCGTAGACGTCGTTGCCGGTCACCAGTAGCTGGGACGTCGAGCGACCGGGGGTCTCGACGTCGAGGCTGATGCCCTGGTTGGTGTTCCACACGACGTTGTTGCGGATCCACAGGCGCGTCGCTCCGTCGTCGTAGATGCCCCCGGCGTTCTCGCCGAGCGCGACGCAGCGCCCGTTCGTCGGGTCCCAACGCGCGTACGCGCCATTCACCAGGGTGTCGACGTTGGCCACTCGGTTGTTGACGATGAGGCCCTCACGCGGCTGAACCGGTCCGGTCTCCCAGCCGACGGCGTCGATGCCGATGTTGTCAAGTCTGACCAACTCGTTGCGTGCGACGAGATAGTTGCTCACGGCGCCGTCGGCGCTGAGCGACTCGCTCTGGCCGGTTCGTAGGTCGGTGAGGGTGTTGCCCTCGATGACGACGTGTTGGAGCGCCGGGGACCCGGCTCGACCGGCCGCGAGTACGATGATGCCGTAGGCACCGACGTTGGGGTTACCGCAGGTGGCGCGCGTGGGGTGGGCATCGGCGAGGTTGGCCACGTCGGTCACGACGTTATCGAGCAGGAAGATGTTGTCGCAGACGCCGCCGTGGACGAAGCACGCGGAGCGGTGGGGCGTGACAGCGGGGTTGGCCGTCGTCACGTCGGCGCGCACCATGACGTCGATGCCTGCGGGCGTCTGGCCGGGTCCGTCGGAGAGCACGTTGCGAACGTCCAGTCCCACGATCGCCACGTCGCGCGAGTCGACCACGCTGATGGCCCCCGCGACCGACCAGTACTGGTTGGCGACTACGTCGGCGCCCGTGACCTGTCCGAGCTCGACGATGGCCGAGTGACCCGGGGCGCGGGTGATCGTCAGCAGCACCGTCGAGGTCTTGTCGACAATGCGTAAGGGGGAGTCGAACGTCCCCGCGAGACAAAGCGTGGCGGGAGCGCGAAGGTGGTCTTGGTGCGCCGCGATCCACTGATTGACCGTGGTGGCCGTGGCGCCGGTCGTGGTGGTGAAGAACATGGTGCAGCGCGGACGCGAGGCGAGAGGGCGGCCCGCCGGCGTCGCCGGGTTGGGGATCAACCCGTCGCCGGCCCGGGGGACGCGCCCGAGTGGTTCGAGGGGGAACATCGAGGCGCGAGGCCGAGTGGAGCGTAGCGCCGCCGACCCCGGGGTCAGCGAACCGACGCCAGTGACTAGTGCGCCGGCGACCAGGAGGGCAACGACCGTGAGGCGCCTCGCACCGCAGCGCGTCACGCGGGATGTGGCGGCGGATCACGGTCGTCGCGCGCCTGGCGCGGGCGCAGCACGACCAGTGAGAGTATCGTCCACGCCCCAATCAGCGACAGCCAGATGACCGCGCGTACCCAGAGGTGCAGTTGCGTGGTGGGGAGTGGCCCGCTGGTCAAGGGGGCGTAGCCGGTCCACCCGGTGAACGACGACGTTGACGTGACCCACCATCCGACGACCGCCAAGGCCGCCCCGAGCGCGACGACGAGAACGACGCGCTGCGCACGGTTCGGGTGCCAGTTCCCCACGCAATCAGTCTCACACATCCGAGCGCTGCGGACGTGTGGCGCCTCAATGGCCAGCGAACGGGAGGTTGGGGGGTGGCGTCAATGGGAACGCCCGCGAGGGGGGGGTGTTGTCACCATCGACGCGGGTGTAGTGAAGTTCTATCGCACGTGGAGCTGGCCCCCGCCGGGCTGCCCAGCGGAAGGGGGGTGCTGGCGGTGTCGGCGAAGGCCAGCCGGATCGATTTGCTCAGCTTCTTCGGAGTTGACGACGATAGTGGTGACGACCATGCGGTGAAGGGGGTGGGCCGAACTGGTCTTACCGCGGCTCTTTGTGATCAACGCCAGGGTTGCGAGGGTAGGCGCCACCGCAAGGGGATGTGCGAGGGCCGCTGCCCGTTCACTTGGACGGCCCTTTGAAACCAGAGTCGGTGCTGGCGTAGCGTACCGTCCCGCCGCTCCAGGTGAGCAGGGTTGCCGTAGCGACCAATTGGTCTGATGGGCACGTGAAGGGGTCGGGGTGCACCCACACAAGATCGGCGGGTGCGCCCGGCTCGATGTGTCCAGCGTCGATCCCCAAGCGGTTCGCCGCGTTCGCCGCGGACGCCTTGATCGCGGCGTGCACGCTGATGGCCTCGTCGCCGAGGATGGCTCGGCCGAAGCGATCGGCCCTCGCAACGGCCGAGGCGATCCCGGTCCACGGGTTCAGGTCGGCGGCGGGGTGATCACTGCTGAACGCGAGGGTTGTCCCGACTCGAAGCAGTGTGGCGAAGGGCATGAACCGCAAGGGCGTCGGCAGTGGGGCCGCGTTGAGCTGGTGGCCGCCGACAGC
>JAKBCI010000224.1 GCA_021807965.1 Actinomycetes bacterium | reverse complement strand
GAGAACTTTTGTCACAAGGGAGCAAATAACGGTTGCGATGGTCTCAAGTTGGCCGGCGTGGTGACCGTGTTCGATGTGGAGCGTCGTCATCTTCGTCTCGCGAAGCAAGGGAAGAGCCATTCCCGTCACCTCCACCCGTGGCAAGTCACAGGAGTTGGCCAGCTCTGACGCAATTGCACTCGCCAACTGCTCGCCTCGACGTGAATGTGACCGGTAACTTGCCCAGTAGTGCAAATGGATACCGTTGATTGACTCGTTGAGCTCAAAGGAGAGAACGAGACCGGCGTTGGCAGTGTTGGCTGACGCGGCGACCTCATTCGCGTCGCCGACCACCGTGCGACGCAGTTCCGCAGGTCCCATCCACGAGCTCGACACCGCGTCCGCTAGCGCCGTGTCGCCGACCACGACGACCAAGTTGGTGGTGAACTCGTTAAAGCCAGCCCGGTCACGAGCGTCGGTGACCAGGTGTCGATCGGGAGCAATGGACGTCATGCGCGATAACTCGAGGAGTGTGGCCCGCGTCAGCGTTCCGCTCGGTTCGAGAGCGCGGTTGCGTTGAAAATCCGTTAGGGCGCCGTCGAGCAACGCGCCGAAGATTCCATCGATGCGACCAGGGTCAAAGCCGAGTTGCGCTAGTCGTACCTGTAGCTCCGCGACGTCGTCACCTCGCTGATGGGGCCGCGTGAGGTAGAGGAGGCGATCGCCGAGGTGCCAACCGGCCTCAACCAGTCGAGCCCACGTGGTGGCGTCGACGTCACCGGTGATTGGTAGGCCTCGCGAACGCTGGAACGCCTCGACCACGGCAGCCGTGGCGTCGCCGAAGGATGCCAAGTCGTTGGTCAGTACTGCGTAACCGATACGTCGCAGTCGCTCGTGCAGCTCCTGGACGCGCGGACCGGAATCGCCCCGTTGGAGTGAGCTCGTGATCAGGGTAGTTAGAGAGACGCGGTGATCTCGTGCAAGAGGGCGCCCTTGGGCTTAGCGCCAACGATGCGCGCCACGACGTGGCCATCTTTGAACAGCAGCAGCGTGGGGATACTCATCACCGAGAACTTCGTCGCCGTGGCGACGTTGGCGTCGACGTCGAGCTTGCCAATCGTGAACTTGTCGGCTTGCTCAACCGCAAATTGCTCGAGGATCGGCGCGATCATCTTGCACGGACCGCACCACTCGGCCCAGAAGTCAACGAGAATTGGCTTGTCGGCCGATCCCACGACCTCGTCAAACGTCGCGTCGGACAGTATCGTAATTGGACTCGTCACTCTTCCTCCAGTGCATCTCGTCAGGGTCGTGGCAACCACCTTACCCACCAACGATCATTCGCCTTGCGCCTCGAGCCATCGCTCGGCATCGATAGCGGCAATGCAGCCGGAGCCGGCTGACGTAATCGCTTGGCGATACTGGTCATCCTGAACATCACCCGCGGCAAAGAGTCCGTCCACGTTAGTGAAGGACCCTACGCCCGTGCGAACGTACCCGTTGCCGTGCAACTCAACCTGCCCGTGCACGAGCGAGGTGTTGGGAACGTGGCCGATGGCGACGAAGACACCCGTCACGTCCATGATGCGTTCATCGCCCGTAGTCGTGTCGGCGACACGGAGGCCCGAGACCTTATGGTCACCGAGAACCTCGAGGACTTTGGTATTCCACGCGAAGCGGATCTTGTCGTTAGCAAAGGCCCGCTCCTGCATAATCTTGGACGCGCGTAGCGTGTCGCGTCGGTGGACGATGGTCACGCTCGACGCAAAACGCGTGAGGAACGTTGCCTCCTCGATGGCCGAGTCGCCGCCACCGATGACGGCAATATCGTGGCCGCGAAAGAAAAACCCGTCGCAGGTCGCGCAGGTGGAGAGGCCGTGGCTCAACAGGCGGCTCTCACCCGGCACGTTCATCATCAGTGACTGGGCACCGGTGGCCAGAATGACGGAGTCGGCGGTAATGCTTGGTTCGACGTCCTCGGAAAGCCACGCGCGAAACGGTCGCTGGGCGGTATCCAGGCGCTGCACCTTGTTGATCCGCAGATCCGCCCCAAAACGCTCGGCTTGGGCGCGCATGTTCGCCATCAGTTCTGGTCCCGTGATCCCGTCGGGGAAACCAGGAAAGTTCTCGATGTCGGTGGTGAGCATCAACTGGCCGCCTGGCTGATCCGAGGTCGATGACGGTTCGCCCTCGATAACAATCGGCCGAAGCTGCGCTCGCGCCGTGTAGATCGCGGCGGTCAGCCCAGCCGGCCCTGATCCGATGATCAGGACACGCGTGTGGTCAGTCATGGGAAGTGCTCCGGACGGGGGCGGGGCGACGGCGGCGCCAGATCAGAAATCCCAGCGCTAGAGATACGACCCCAACGAGCACGTACGTGATCCAGACGCGTCCGGCGAAGAGGTAGACGTCCATGAGGCGGACGATTCCGATCACGAGCACGATCACGAGCGCCAGCGTGACGAGCAGTAGTACGAAGATGAACGCGACGGTGCGTCCGGCGAGCAGTATCGGTCGCAGCACCTTGTCGTGGACGACATCGAGGACGTGGTCGAGGGACCCCAGCGCCTTATCGACGAAATCGGGTCCTCGTTCGGGGGGGGGACTTGTCTCGGTCACGCTACGAACCTAGTGCGCTGAGTAGTCAGGCTCCAACCCAGCAGATCGCCACGATGCGCGGGCCGCCGTGGGTGCCGACAACGGGGCCAATGTCGGTAACGATGAGCGGTTCGTTCGAAGGGATGTCGCGAACCATCTCGATCAAGGTGCCAACGTCGTTGGCGTCGCCGTGCGCGATGGCAATCCGCGAGAGTGGCGCGTGACGTCGCGCCACAGCCGCCACCGCGGCGAGGGCCTTCGCGCGCGTACGCTGACGACCCGCCTCGGCGACGACGCCATCCTTGAGCGCGAGCAGGGGCTTTATCGAAAGTACCTGACCGATCAGTGCGCGAGCGCCGCCAACGCGTCCGCCCTTCACGAGATGCTCGAGCGTGTCTAGCGTGCCGCAGACGCCGACTCGTTCGACTAGGTGCCGCGCGCGACTTTCCAGTTCGTCAATCTCGGCGCCGGTGCTGGCCAGCTCAGCCACGTCCATCGCGAGTAGACCTTGAGCCATCGACACCGCCTTGGTGTCCACGACGCGCACGGGGATCGAGTCGGCGACCGCATCGGCGGCGAGCGTCGCGGATTGGTGAGTCGCGGACAGGGCCGCCGAGATGGTGACGACCAGCACGCCGTCGCAGCCGTCGCGGCTCGCTCGCTCGTAGGCCTCTTGAAAGGCTCCGGGTGATGGAGCCGCCGTCTCGGGCAACACTTTGGACGCCTTGCACATCGCCCAGAACTGTGCGGGGGACAGGTCAACTCGATCAACGAACTCCTCGTCACCGAACCGTATGGTGAGTGAGACGATATCGATATCG
>JAKBCI010000005.1 GCA_021807965.1 Actinomycetes bacterium | reverse complement strand
TCGCCACACCGCCGAGACAGGAGACGAGCAAGTCCGAAAAGGAGAGGTCGTTGCCGCCCGCGGTCAACGTCACGACGTTCGCTCGGCGAAGCGAGGGCCCGGCCGCGGCGACCTGCGCGTCGATCTGGTTCACCGTGGCACCCGCGCACGCGACGAAGTCGAGACGGAGGTGCCGCGCGCGACTGACGATCGCCGGAAACGACTCGGGTGAGCGATCACACCCAGCGGGTCCGGCGAAAAAAGGTCCGAGGCCCGCCCCCGAGGAGTACGAGTCACCGAGGGCGACGTACGTCGCCGACGTGGCGGCACCGGCGCTGGCGCTCACCAGCAGCGCGGAAGCGAGCAGTCCGGCCACGGCACCGCGGGTGACGACACGCATGGGCAGGGGGATCTCCGTGGCGACTCGACGAGGACGCCAGCGTAGCCTCGTCAGCGCGCTGCCTGCGCAACGCGATCAGTCGAGCGCGGGCGTCGGCTGTGGCAACGGCGTCTGGACCGGGGGGCCGATGAACGACCACTGCAGAGCGTGCATCGCCTCGGGATCGATATCGAAATGCTCCGAGCCTTCGAGCAGAATGCGCCCGATCACGACCGTGCCCGATAAGGCGACGTAGGCGCGCGCGTCGACGTCGGACCGTAGCCAGCCGCGCTGCTGCGCTCGCTCGACGATGCGAGCTCGAGCGAGCAGTTCGCCATCGTGGATCTCCACAAAGCGGCGGCGGGCGGCGGGGTTGGTCCGGATGTCCGCGAGCACCCGCACGAGGTCCCACATCGTGTCGAAGGTCACGGGCGACGCGTTGGCCACGTGATAGTCGTGCAACGCCGCGTTCCACGCCGCCTGGTCGTTGCTGTCGAGCGCGTCGCGCATTCGGTCTAGGTGCGCGTGCCGCCGCGTGATCAGTCGCCGGAAGTTTTCGACCTGCGCCTCCGAGATCAGCAGATCGCGTGACGCGAAGTAGTAGTAGATGGTGGGTATTCCCACGTGCGAGTACGCCGCGATGTCCGAGACACGGATGGTGTCGCTCGGGCGAGTCCCAAGCAGCTCGATCGTCGAGTCGAGGATGAACTGTCTCGTCGCCGAAGCCCCCCGTTCCACCCGCGTCACGATCCCCCCTCGTCGCGCTGAGACGACAACGTCATAGCTGCGAACCTACGACCTGGAGCAGCGAGTGCGCCACCTCAGGAGCGGGACTTTGTACTCAAGTACCCCCGTAGACGCGGCGGGCGCCGGCAACTGCGTCGTCGCGTGCACCAGCTACCCACTGCGACTCGACGTGGACAGCCCGAATACCGAGCCGGGACCACTCGCCGCGTGTCGTCATCGGCCTCGATCAACGCTACGTTCGCCCCGAGATCGGCCACGTCCCTACGATGGTTGAGGTGACCAGCCCGAACCACTCGTCGCGTCAAGGCGCCCATACCATCGGGCGTGAGTGGGCCATTGGCATGACCACGGCCGTCGTCGCGGTCGCCACGGTCGCGGTCGCACGCCACATGCGCGACGTCGCCCACCACAGCTACTCCGACGGCGTCGTCGCCGCGGCGGCACTCGTGCTGGTCGTGAGCGCCGTCTACGCGATCCGACACCTCGGCCGCGCCACGGGTCGCACCGTCGCGCGTCGCGCCAGCCTCGCCGCCGGCGCGACCGTTCGCCTCGTGGTTAACGGCGTCGGTATCGTGCTGCTCATCTTCGGACTCTTCGGGGTGCTCGGCGTATCGCTTCAGCACCTGCTCATTGGGGCCGGGCTCACGGGCATCATCGTCGGTATCGCCGCGCAACAGAGTCTGGCCAATGTTTTCGCCGCGATTGTCTTGCTCTTTGCGCGGCCCTTCGTGGTCGGCGAGCAGATCCGCATTCGCTCAGGTGTCCTCGGCGTCCTCGACGTCACCGTACTCGGCGCCGGCCTCACCTACGTCACGGTTCGCACCGACGACGGCATCCTCAAGATACCCAACTCCGTCATGCTCGCCTCGGGCATCGGTCGGCTGCACGACCCACCATCTGCCCCGCCGGCATCGTAGCGAGCGTTCAACACCCTCACATGCGCTTCCCACGGTAGGGCTCGGCCAGTAACGGCCCGACGACGATCGCGGCCTCGTAGGTGCGAGGTGGTCGCATCCTCGATCGCCGCATTTGCGAACGGTCTCCACCGGGCACCGTCGTTCGACAAGCCACACTGGTAGTCCACGGTGCCGGCACCGACCACTGCGCAACGCTCGTCGAGCCAGCCCTCCGTGATTCAGCGGTCCGCGACCGACCGCCGCACGCGACGCGTCACGGTCTGACACCACCCAGCACACGGTAGCGCCGGTATTCCCAGGGGCTGCTTCGACCCTGCCAACTGACCAGCGCCGCGAGACCGACTCGCGAAGCGTAGGTTGATCAGGGGCCCTCGGTGCCGTTGGGACCGCACGACCGCGGGTCCCACGGCTGCAGGGGCTGCGCAACCGCCGTAGGCGCCGAGAACGACGAGTCCTGCTTCACGAGCGTCGGGTCGAGCACCGTTGTGGTGATCGTGGTCGTCGTTCCCGTCGCCGCGTGGGTCGTCGCGCGCGTCGTGGTCGAGTGAGCGGTGGTCGTGGTGGCGTGGGTCGCGGCGGGCGCCGTGGCGGCCGCGACGACGCCGAGGTCCGAACCGGTCACGACCGTGACGTCGGCCCCGCCGCGCGTCGGCCCGATGGCCATCACCACTGGTCCGCTCAAGTGAGCCATCACGGCTTCGGCCATTCCGATTGAGGCGGGCGTGTCGCTCGCGTGATACACGACGGTCTCGGCGCGCGCACCCACCGGCGCGAGACTGCCCCCGACGCTTGCGACGAAGCCGAAGCGGTGCAGCGCGGCCGCGGTCGCCGGTGCCTGGGCGGCTACGCCCGTACCGCCGTAAACCGAGACGGTGACGTGCGCGGGCGCGGGCAGCGCTCGGCCGTTCATGGTGTTGGTCGAGGGGGAGACCTCGAGGAACTGGCTGATCGTCGTCGTGTCGGCCGGTCCAATCGGGAACTCGACGTCGCCGTAGTAGTAGCCCTGGTACAGGTAGCTGCCGGTCTGCAAGAGCACGACGGGCATCGTCACCTCGGGCACCGAGCCCACCGAGACCCCCGCGAAGTTGCTCGCCAGGCTCAGCATGTCCGACAACGAGAAGCTCGTGTCAACCTCGAGGTCGGGCGCGATGGCCGTCGCGAGACGCTGGTCGGTGATCGGGTTTCCGAGTCCCTTCGCCTTCAGGGCTTCGGCGACGACGCGCAGGAACTCGTGGTCGCGCCGAATCCGCGCCAGGTCGCTCAGACCCTCTTGGGGCCAGGTGGCGTGATTGGGCCCGTAGCCGGGCAGGCGCATCTGGAGGTGCCTCGCCCGAACGACCTGGAGTGCCTGGTACCCGTCGAGGTGCTGGCAGCCCGTGTGCGTGATGTTCAGGCCCGAGTAGGCGTCGAAGACCTCCATCGGGAAGTACATGTTGATGCCCCCGAGCACGTCCACGACGTTGGCGAAGGTGTCAAAGTTGAGCTCGATGTAGTGGTTGATCGGGATGCCGAAGTCATTCTGGATCGCCGAGACCAGCTGGGACGGTCCCTGGTAGAGCGCCGCGTCAATCTTGTTCGCCCCGGTCGTGCGGGCGTTGGGGACAAAGAGGTCGCGGGGAATCGAGAGCAGGGTGATCTTCTTGGTCGTGAAGTTGAGGTGCACGATCATGACGACGTCGCTGTTCACGCCGGTGACGCCCTGCGAGCACAGGCCGTACGCCTTGTTCTGAACGCTGAGCGCGCAGCGCGACGTCGAGCCAACGAGCAGGATGTTCTCGGTGTTGTTGTAGCGCACCGACTCGTGTTTCACCGTCACGCGGTGGACGAGCGAGTTGAGATAGAAGTAGTCGCCCACGACCGCGCCGACCGCGATCACGACCACGGCCAGCGCGACAATGGCGATGGTGCGACCGCGCCGACGAGTCCGGCGGCGATGGCGGGGGCGGCCGGCCCGCGGTGGCGGTGCGGGCGGGCGATCGTCGGGGTGGCCAAAGCTCACCGGACGAATCTACCCGCCCGCGCCCGGGTCCCACCGCGCACCCGGTGCTACCGGCATCGTGGTTCAGTTCCGCACCGTCGTCGCTCGCCGAGCCGCCGCGAAGCCCGCCTACACTGAACCGTGATGTCGCTCCCCCTCCGCCGACGCTCGGTTCTCGCGACGATCGCCGTCGTGCTCGCGACGTCGCCGGCCCTCGCCGGCGCGGCAACCCCGGCACCGACGTGGCGTGCGGCGCAGGTGGCGACCTTGCCCGCGGGGGCTAAGGGGCTACCCCAGGGCTACCTGCCGACGCTCGCCTGCCCCACGACGGGAAACTGCGTGGCCGCGGGGGTCTACACCGACACCTCGGGCAAGCCCCAGGGACTGCTCCTCACCGAAGTGAACGGCACGTGGAGCCCCCCGGTGACCATCCAGGCGCCCAGCGACGCCGCCGCATCGCCCGGCACGACGCCCAACGCCAGCGCCTGCGGCGCGGCGGGCTCGTGCAGCGTGGTCGGCGCGTACCAGCTGGCCAGCGGGGATACCCAGCCGTTCATCGCCGACGACGTCGCGGGCCACTGGCGGGCCGCGTTTCGTCCCAGCCTTCCCAGTGACGCCCTCGCCACCGGTCAGACGGCCCAGCTGCGCGCGGTCGCCTGCTCGTCGGCTGGTAACTGTACGGCGGTGGGCACGTACGACACCAGCGCCACGATTCCCGCGCTCTCCGGTTTCGCCGTGAGCGAGGTGAACGGCACGTGGGGAAGCGCCACGGCACTGCGCGCGCCGGCGGGCGCGAACGCCAATCCCTTTCTCGTCATCTCGCAGGTGTCCTGTCCGAGCGCTGGCGACTGCAGCGCGATCGGCACCTACCTGGACGATCAGAACATCCAGCACGGCGTGTTCTTCGACGAGGTCGGCGGCGTCTGGCAGCCCGGTACGCCGGTGATCCCGCCGGCCAACGCGAGCCTCTACGAGCACGTCACGCTCAGCGCCCTCGCCTGCGTGGGGCCGGGTTCGTGCACGGCGGTGGGCACGTACTACGACCACGCGGGGGCGACCCAGGTCTTCGCCGCGCGCGAGATCGGCGACGTGTGGTCCGCGGGTCTGCCCGTAGCCCTGCCGGCCAACGCCGGTTCGAACCCCAAGGGCTTCTTCTACGGCTACGTTGACGTCGCGTGCGCGAGCGCCACGTCGTGCAGCGCGGGCGGCCAGTACCGTAACCGCAGCGGTCAGTACGAGGGATTCATCGCCGACGAGGTCAATGGCGTCTGGGAGCGCGCGGTCGAGCTGGCGCTGCCCGCCGGCGGCTCGACCGCCGGCAAGAACGGGGGCGTCGTCGCGCTGTCCTGCGTCGGCGTCGGCAACTGCCGGGCCGGCGCCGCCTACCTCGATTCGAGCGGTCGCTACCAGGCCGCGGTGGCGAGTCAGATCAACGGCGTGTGGCGCGCCGCGACCAAGATCACCTTGCCCGGCCACGCGGGCAGCGTCGGCGTCGACGGTGGCGTCTACGCCCTGGTCTGTCACGCCGACAACCGGTGCGTAGCGACGGGGAGCTACCTCGCGAACACGACCGAGTACGAGGGGTTCACGGTAGCCACCGCGTAAAAGTTTCATGTACCGGCCACGCCGAAGACGGGTGGCCTTCACGTTGGCGTAACCCTGCCAACCTACGGTTGGCGCGTGGCCGCCACCGTCGCTCGTTCTCCCTCGACCCGCGCGTGGCTGGCCGCACTCTCGCTGGAGTGCCGTGGTCGACCGTGAGCGTCGACCCGCTGTGCTCGTCGTCGAGGACGAGGCCAGCTACCAAGACGCCCTCGCCGTCGGCCTCGCGGCCGAGGGATTCGCCGTCCTCGGCGCCGCGTCGATCCGCGAAGCGCGCGACATCCTCGCGCGAGCCACCCTCGACCTCGTCCTGCTCGACGTGATGCTGCCCGACGGCTCGGGCATCGACTTCTGTCGCGAGGTCCGCGACACGCGTACGCCGGTAATCATGGTCACGGCACGTACGAGCGAGCTCGACGTCGTGCTCGGCCTGGAGATCGGCGCAGCCGACTACGTGACCAAGCCCTTTCGACTCCGCGAACTCGTCGCGCGCATGCGCGCGGTGCTGCGCCGCCCGGCGCCAGCGCCCGACGCCGATCGCGTCACCGTCGGCGATCTGGAGATCGACCTCGTGGGACGCACGGTGACCAGGGACGCCGCCGCCGTCGCGCTGAGTCGCAAGGAGTTCGATCTGCTCGCCCTGTTCAGCGGCCGTCTTGGGCAGGTCGTCACTCGCGAGGAGTGCCTCGACGCGCTCTGGTGGGGTCTCGACCTCACCGACACGCGCACCCTCGACACCCACGTCAAGCGGCTGCGCCACAAGATCGAAGACGACCCCCCGCATCCCCGCCACCTGGTAACGGTGCGCGGCGTCGGCTTTCGCCTCGACCCCTGACGCTAGGTTGCAACCTATGAAACCCGGCGACCTCGCACCCGACTTCACCCTGCCCGACCAGCACGGCGTCGACCGAACCCTGTCGACGCTCACCGCGACCGCACCGGTCGTCCTCTTCTTCTTCCCGGCCGCGATGACCAAGGGCTGCACCGCGGAGAGCTGTCACTTTCGCGACCTCGCCGCCGAGTTCGCCGCCCTCGGTGCCCAGCGCATCGGCATCTCGATGGACGATGTCGCCAAGCAGGCGGCCTTCGACACCACTCACCACCTCGGCTTTCCTCTCCTCGCCGACGTCGGTGGTCGTGTCGCGCGCGCCTACGGCGTCAAGCGCGGCCTCGACGTGCTCCGAGTTCGCCGCACCACCTTCGTGATCGATCGTGATCGAAGGGTGCTCGACGTGATCACGAGCGAGCTCAACATGATGGCGCACGCCGATCGCGCGCTCGCGGTGCTCGCCGGCGCGCTAGCCAGCGACGAGTGAGGGCGCCGGATCCTCGATGTAGCGCCCGACGTGCGCGATGACGGACGAGGCGAGCGCGCCATCGATCTGTCGGTGATCGAACGACATGGACAGGTCGACGGTGTAGCGCGCGACGACCTCGTCGCCGACCACCCACGGACGCTTGGCGACCTGGCCGACCGCAACGATCGCGCCGGTGCCCGGGGGCAGGATGGCCACCGCGCCATCGACGGCGAAGGGACCTACGTTGGTGATCGAGAGGGTCGTGTGCAGCATCGCCTCGGGGGTCGTCGTACCGGCTCGGGCGGTGTCGACCAGCTCGTTGATCGCCACCGCCATCGCGCGAAGGTCCAACGCGTCGGCGCCCTTGATGTTGGGCACGATCAGGCCCCGGGCCGTGTTGGCGGCGATCCCGAGATTCACTCGCCGGCGCACCACCACCTCCTGAGCGGTTGCGTCGAAGCTCGAGTTCAGTCCCGGGTACTGGCGCGCCGCGTCGCAGACCGCAAGAGCCACGATCGTGAGCGGCGAGAGCCGAACGCCGGCGAGCGACGGACGCCCGCGAAGCCCGTCGAGCAGCTCGACGGTCCGCGTTGCGTCCACGCGCACCCACACCGCGGCGTGCGGCGCCCCGAACGCGCTCTGGGTCATGGCGTCGGCCATCGAGCGTAGGACCCCGCGCACGGGGATGCGCTCTTCGAGGGGGCCCGTCGCCCACGGCTCGAGGTCGCGGCCCGCGAAACGCGTCCCAACCGGGTTCAGCGGCCTCACCGAGGTCGGAGCGGCCGACGGCGGCGAACCCGGCGTCGCCGTCGCGCCGGCCAAAGCTCGAGCCACGTCATCACGCGTGATCAGTCCATCGGGACCCGTCCCGGCAACGCTGGCGAGATCCAGGCCGTGCTGCTTCGCGTACAGGCGAACGGGCGGCGTCGACCGCGGCGCGCGCGACGCCGCGGCGCTGACACCCGACGTGATCGCGGCCGGTGCGACGCGTGGTCGACGACGCCGCGTCACCTCGGCGTCGTCGTCGGCGACCCCGTAGCCGACCAGGACCGCCGTACGACCCGACCCCGTGGCGGACTCGTCCGGCGACGGCGCCGTGGTCGGCGCTGGTGGTGGCGCGCTCGTCTCGATCTCCACGAGTGGGGCGCCGACCGCCATGACGTCGCCAACCTCGCCGTGGCGGGCAATCACCGTTCCCGCGAACGGGCTCGGCAGCTCGACGGTGGCCTTGGCGGTCTCGATGTCGACCAGCGGCTGGTTCAAGACGACGACGTCGCCCACGTCGACCTTCCAGGCCACGATCTCGGCCTCGACGAGACCCTCGCCTACGTCGGGCAGCTCGAAGACCGCGGCCACTACTCGAACTCCATCACGCGGTCGACGGCGTCAAGTACACGATCGACGCTGGGTCGGTACGCGTCCTCGATCCGTGACGGCGGATAGGGGACGTGATACGCGCTGACCCGAGTCGCCGGCGCGCGCAGCGAGTAGAAGCAGCGCTCGCCGAGTGCCGCGGCGATCTCGGAGCCGACCGAGGTGCTCGGCGGCGCCTCCTGGACCACGAGCAGTCGGCCGGTCTTCTCGATCGACCGGGCCATCGTGTCGAGGTCGAGTGGCGAGAGGCCGCGCGCGTCGATCACCTCGAGCGACCGGCCCTCGCCCGCTGCGACTTCGGCGGCTCGCAGGCAGGTCTTGACCATCGAGCCGTAGGCGACGACGGTCGCGTCGACGCCTTCGCGTCGAACGACCGCGTCAAAGAGGCCGTTCGACGGGCCGTCGAGGTCGACCTCGCCCTTCTCCCAGTACCGGCTCTTGGGCTCGCAGAAGATAACCGGGTCGTCGTGCTCGACGGCCTGCTGAATCATCCAGTAGGCGTCGTTCGGCGTTGAGCAGGCGACCACGCGCAGACCCGCGGTGTGCACGAAGTAGGCCTCGGGACTCTCCGAGTGGTGCTCGATCGCGCCGATGCCGCCTTGGAAGGGCAGCCGAATGACCAGACCCATCGTGTAGACCCCGTCGGAGCGCTTGTGGAGCTTGGCCACCTGGGAGACGATCTGGTCGAAGGCCGGGTAGACGAAGCCGTCGAACTGGATCTCGACGACGGTGCGGTAGCCGCGCATCGCCAGTCCGACCGCCGTGCCCACGATCGCCGATTCGGCGAGGGGCGCGTCAATGACGCGATCCTCGCCGAAGTCCTTCTGCAGCCCGTCGGTGATGCGGAACACGCCGCCCAGCTTGCCGATGTCCTCGCCCATCAAGAGGACCTTCTTGTCCTTCTCCAGCGCCCGTCGCAGACCCTCGTTGAGGGCCCGCGCCATGGTCATGGTCTGCGTGCTCACGCTCGCCCGCCCGTCACCAGCTCGGCGAGCTCGCGGCGCCCCGCCTCGGTCAGCGCGTGCGGCTCGGCGTAGACGTGGTCGAACATCGTCAGCGGGTCGGGACTGTCCATCGCCAGCACGTCCTCGCGCAGCTGCAAGGCGAGGGTCTCGGCCTCGGCGGCCACGTCGTCGAAGTTCGCGCGCGCCACGCCGTACTCGCGCACGAGCAGCGCCTTCACCCGTTCGATCGGGTCGCGGTGGCGCCACACCTCGACCTCGGCGTCCACGCGGTAGCGCGTCGGGTCGTCGGACGTCGTGTGCGCGCCCATTCGGTAGGTGTAGGCCTCGATCAGCGTCGGACCGGCACCCGAGCGCGCTCGCTCGAGGGCGCGCCGGGCCACCTCGTACATCGCGAGCACGTCGTTGCCGTCGACGCGCACCCCGGGGAAGCCGAAGCCGTGCGCGCGGTGGTAGAGCGGGATCTTGGTCTGCAGGGACGCGGGCTCCGAAATCGCCCACTGGTTGTTCTGCAGCACGAAGACGACCGGCGCGTTGAACGACGCGGCCCACACGAAGGACTCGAGCACGTCACCCTGGCTCGACGCGCCGTCGCCGAAAAAGGTCATCACCGCCTCGTCCGCGCCGTCGCGCTGGACGCCCATCGCGTAGCCCACCGCGTGCAGGGTCTGGTCGCCCAAGACCACCGTGGGCAGCGAGTGGCGGTAGCGCTGCGGATCCCAGCCGCCGGTCGTCGTCGCGCGAAAGATGCGCAACATGTCCTTCGGCGGCACGCCCCGCGTCCAGGCGATGCCGTGCTCGCGGTAGCTCGGGAACGTGAAGTCCGTCGGGGCGAGCGCCCGTCCCGCGCCGATCTGGGCCGCCTCCTGGCCCTGCAGCGGCGCCCACAGCGCGAGCTGACCCTGGCGCTGCAGCGACGTTGACTCGTTGCAGAGCCGTCGCACGATCACCATGTCGCGGTAGAAGCTGAGGATCTCGTCGCGCCCGAGCGAGGTGTCGTACTCGGGGTGCTCAACTCGCTCGCCCTCGGGCGTAAGCAGCTGGACCAATTCGTCGGCGATCACCGAACCTCCTTCCACCGGCCCTTCGCCACCATAGTCCCGTACCATAAACGGATGCCTCGGCTCATGGTGGACGTCGGCCCGCTGCGGCGCCACCGCGACTTTCGCTTGCTCGTCGCGGGCCAGCTCGTCTCGCTGCTGGGCAGCAACCTCACGGTGGTCGCCGTGCCGTACCAGGTCTATCGCGAGACGCACTCGAGCCTCTGGGTGGGCGTCGCGAGTCTCATCCAGCTGCCCCTGCTCATTGGCGGCTCGCTGTGGGGCGGCGCCTTCGGCGACCGCTACGACCGGCGAACGCTCTTCGTCGTGAGCTCGGTCGTGCTCGGGTTGCTGAGCCTCGCCCTGGCGCTCAACGCCAGCGCGTCACGGGGCCACCTCGTGGCGCTGCTCGCCCTCGCGGCCCTGGCCGCCGGCGCCGGCGGCTTCGCCGGGCCCATCCGCACCGCGACCATTCCGATCCTCGTCGACGCAAACGAGCTCGTCTCGGCGTACTCGGTCAACCAGGTGATCGTCAACGTCGCGGCCATCGTCGGCGCCGCGGTCGCCGGCGTGCTGCTCGCCGCGGTGGGTCTCGCCGCGTGCTACTTCATCGACGCCGCCACCTTCGCGGTGCTCGCCGTCGCGACGGGCTTCATGGCGCCGATCCCCCCGAGCGGCCTCCACGACGGCGTGGCGGTGCTGCGGGCCATCCGCGACGGGTTCGCCTACGTGCGCGCCAACCCGATCACCCAGGCCGTCTACCTGATCGACCTCAACGCGATGGTCTTCGGGCTGCCGCGGGCCCTCTTCCCCGCCGTCGCGCTCACCCTCTACCACGGCGGGACCCGGGTGCTCGGACTGCTCTACGCCGCGCCGGGCGTCGGCGCGCTCGCGATGGCGCTCGTCACCGGCTGGATCGCCCGGGTCCATCGGCGCGGGCGCCTCGTGGTGCTGGTCGTCATCGGCTGGGGCGCCGCGATGGCGCTCTTCGGCCTGGTGCACGTCGCCTGGGTCGGCCTCGCGTGCCTCGCCGTCGCCGGCGCGACCGACGTCATCTCGACGGTGCTGCGCAACACCATCTTGCAGGGGGCGATCACCGACGAGTACCGCAGTCGCATCTCGGCCATCCAGCTCGCGGTCGTCACGGGCGGCCCGCGACTCGGCGACCTCGAGTCCGGCGCAGTGGCGACCCTCGTCTCGACTGAGTTCTCGATCGTGTCGGGCGGGCTCGCCTGCATCCTCGGCGCCCTCGCGCTGGTGCGCTGGCGCCCGTCACTCTGGAACGACGGCGCGGCGCGAGCGCACCGAGAGTGATCGGCGGGATTTGGTGACCGCCGCCAGCTGGCCACAGGCCGCGTCGATCGATCGGCCCCGCGTGTTGCGCACCGTCGCGTTCACGCCCCGCGCGACCAGTCCGTCGCGAAAGGCCCGAACGCGGTCGGGCGGCGATCCGCGAACGAGGTAGCCGGGGGTTGGATTGAGCGGGATCAGGTTCACGTGCGCGCGCAGCCCCGACGCGTAGTCGACGAGTTCGTCGCGCGCCCGGTCGGTGTCGTTCACGCCGTCGATCAGCGCCCACTCGAAGCTCAGTCGGCGTCCGGTCGCACTCGTCCACGACTCGCAGGCCTCGTAGAGCCTGGCCAACGGGTAGCGGCGATTGAGCGGTATCAGCGTGTTGCGGGTCTCGTCGTTGGCCGCGTGCAGGCTCACGGCGAGGGTGAGCGCCAACCCCTCGCGGGCCAGCCGCTCGATGCCCGGCGCGACGCCCACGGTCGAGACGGTGAGGTGGCGCGCGCTCAGGCCCCGTTCGTCGTGGAGCCGACGCACGGCCTCGACGGTGACGCGATAGTTGGCGAGGGGTTCGCCCATGCCCATGAAGACCACGTTGGACAGTCGCCGCGGCGCCGCCGACCGCGTCGCCACGAGCACCTGCTCGATGACCTCGCCGACGCTCAGCTGGCGAGAAAAGCCGGCCTGCCCGGTCGCACAGAACGTGCAGCCCATGGCGCAGCCGGCCTGGCTGGACACGCAGACCGTGACGCGATCGCCGTAGACCATCAGCACGGTCTCGATCGTCGCCCCGTCGTCGAGCTCAAAGACCCACTTGCGCGTCGCGCCGCGGTCGCTCGTAACCTCGGCGCGCGCGCGAATCGCCGGGGGGAACCGCTCCGCGAGACTCGAACGGAGTCGGGTCGGCACGGTCGTGACGTCGGCGAGTGGGCGCCCCTCGGTCCAGATGCCCCGCCAAAGCTGGTCCACTCGATAGGGCGGCTCGCCCTCGAGCAGCGCGGCCAGTCCCGGGCGATCGAGGTCGTAGAGCGACACCACGCCACCACGCTAGGCGGTCGGTCCAGGACGTCCGCGATCTCTGCTTGACTCGAGAGTGGCATCACCACGCCACGAATCGAGGAGACCCCATGGAACTGCACAACACATCGGCGCTCGTTACCGGCGGGGCGTCGGGCCTCGGCGAGGCGACCGTGCGCGCGCTCAGCGCTCGCGGCGCACGGGTCGCGGTCGTCGACCTCAACGACGAGCGCGGCCGCGCGATCGCCGACGAGGTGGGCGGCGCCTACGCGCACTGCGACGTCACCGATACCGACCAGGTCATCGCCGCGGTCGAAGCCGCCGCGGCCATGGCACCGCTCTGGTCGGTCGTCAACTGTGCGGGCATCGGGTGGGCGACGCGAACCATCGGCAAAGACGGCGAGTACGCCTCGGCCCACGATCTCGACCTCTACCGCAAGGTGATCGAGATCAACCTCGTCGGCACCTTCAACGTCTGCCGGCTCGCGGCCACCAAGATGAGCCACAACGAGCCCGACGTCGACGGGCTGCGCGGCGCAATCGTGAACACCGCGTCGGTGGCCGCCGAAGACGGCCAGATCGGTCAGGTGGCCTACTCGTCCTCGAAGGGCGGCATCGTCGGGTTGACCCTGCCGCTCGCGCGCGACCTGGCGGCCATTGGCGTTCGCGCGAACTGCATCCTGCCCGGGCTGATCGACACGCCGATCTACGGCACCGGTCCCCAGTCCGACGAGTTCAAGGCCCGCCTCGGCGCCGGCGTGCTCTTTCCGAAGCGACTCGGCTACCCGAGCGAGTTCGCGTCACTGGTCGTCGAGCTCTTGGCCAACAGCTACATGAACGCCGAGTCGGTTCGCCTCGACGCGGGCATCCGCATGCAGCCGAAATAGCTCACGCGACGAGATCGGCCCGCCGAAATCGACTGAGGCCGCCCGCGAAGGCCGCCGCGCCGAGCACCGCGAAGACGACCGTCGCGCGCCAGTTCGGCGCTTCGGCGGGAACCAAGCGCACGTAGTGGTACAGCGACGCCTCCACGATCAGCCGCGGCCAGTGCATCGCCGGGCCAAGAACAGCGGTCAAGTAGCTGACCGCGAGTAGCGCGGCGAGCACGACCTGGGCCACCCGCGGCGCGAGCGACACGGCCAGCGCGGTCGCGCCCAGAACGAGCGGCGCGATCGAGATCGCGTTCAGCATCGCGCCGAGGGCCGCGCCGAAGGCCAGTGACGAGCCGCCCGCACCCACGCCGATCCAGGTCGCGCTCGCGGTCACGAGCGCGATCAGCACCGTCGCGCCGGCGGTGGCCACGACGGTCGCCGCCAGCCACGAGCGGCGACCGGCCCCGTAGCCAAGTGGCAGGTCCAGTCGCCCGGCGCTGACGTCGCCACCGACGGTCGCCACCGCCGAGACGACGAAGAAGCTGATGCCGAAGGCGAGCGTCGCGCCGATCTCCCCGACGAAGCCGTGAACGCTCGCGAGCAGCGCCAGGTGCCAGCGCGCGAGCAGTCGGCCGAGAGACGGGTCACCGCGGCTAAAGACGACCAGTGCGTTCGTGAGGTACCCGATCACGAGGCCGACCACCGCGGTCACGATGAGCCACACCGCGATGGTGCTGGCGAGCTCGCGCCACGCGAATCGCCACGGCGTGCGCAGCAGGCCCGAGCGCGCCGCGGCCCGGTCGGACCTTGTCCACTGGGCGAGCCCCACGTCGCGCCGGCGCGCGAGCGGCAGGAGTGCCGTAACGGCGAGTGCCGGCCCGACGAGCAGCGCGACGAGCCAGATTGGCTCGGCGCGCTGGAAAGCGCCGAGGTTCTCGAGCCAGCCAAAGGGCGTCGCGTCGCGCAGCCACGCGCCATTCGTAGACGCGTCGGCGACCATCCGGGCGAGGTACGCGACGCCCACCACCGCGAGCGCCCCCTGGGACGCCGAGCGCCGAGGCGCCAGCACCTGGGCGGCCGCCACGCCAACCGCCTGCGCGCACCAGACGAGCCCGACGACGCCGGCTCCGTAGAGGGCACTGTCGGCGAGGCGCTGACCGCTCAGCGCGAACGTCGCGAAGACCGCGGTGCCCACGGCGACGCCCATGACGGCGAGCACGGCCATGCTCTGGCCGACGATGGCGCCGCGCCCCGCCGTCCCCGTGACGAGTAGGTCCCAGGTGCCCACGTCCTCGGCCCCACGCGTCACGCGCGTCGCGGCGAGCGCCCCCCAGAGAGCCACCGCGAGCGTCACGACGAGGCCGAGCTTCCACAGCACGAAGGCACCCGCCGTGTCCAGCGTGCTGAAGTTGCCGTACAGCGCACGGAAGGCCGGGTTGCGCACGAGCGCGAGCGTGCCGACCATCGCGGGTGCTCCGCCGCTGAGGTCGTAGCTCGCCACGCCGAGCGCGACCATCGCGACCACGAGTGACGTCATCACCGCCGTCGAGAGACGAAGCTGGCGCCACGTCACGCCGACGGCGGTTCGCGGACCCACGACTACTCGTGCGCGGGGTCGTAGAACGAGAGGAAGATCTCCTCGAGGCTCGCCTCGCGAGTGCGCAGCGACGTCACCTGACCGCGCGCCAGTGCGCCGAGCAGCGGCTCGAGAGGACCGTTGACGCGCACCCGCGTCTCGTCGCCGTCGACCGCGACGACGCTGACGCCGGCCACCGCACTCAGGTCCTCGAAGGTCCCGGCGATGTCGAGCTCGACGCCGGCGACGCGGCGAAGCTCGCTGATCGCCGCCACCGTGACCAGTCGTCCCTGGCGGATCATCGCAACGCGCGAACAGAGGTGTTGCACCTCGGCGAGCACGTGCGAGCTCAGCAGGACCGCCTGGCCCCGGTCCTGCGCCTCGACGACGCACGCGCGAAAGACGCGCTCCATCAACGGGTCGAGCCCGGCCGTCGGCTCGTCGAGGAGCAGGACCTCGGCACGGGTCGCGAAGGCACTGATCAGTGCGACTTTCTGGCGATTACCCTTCGAGTAGGCCCGCACCCGCTTGTCGGGGTCGAGATCGAAGGCCTCCACGAGGCGATCGCGGTACGCGGAGTCGAGGCGTCCGTGCAGCGACCCGAGCAGCGTGATCACCTCGAGACCCGTGAGCTGAGGCCACAGCGCCACGTCGCCGGGCACGTAGGCGACGTGGCGACGGGCCTCGCGCGACCCCGCGCGGTGCCCGAGCACCGTTGCGGCGCCCGACGTCGGACGCAGCAGCCCAAGCAGCAGGCGCAGCGTGGTCGTCTTGCCGGCCCCGTTGGGCCCGAGGAAGCCGACCACTTCGCCGGCGTCTAGCGTAAGGTCCACCTCGTCGACCGCCCGCGTCGTACCGAAGTGCTTCGACAGGCTCACCGCGGCGAGGGCGTGGTCGGTCACGTCAGCAACCTACCGCGCGATCACCCGGGGTTCGCGGCCAACGGCCGCTACCGCGCGGCTTCGACCGGACCCTGCTGAACGCGAACCACCACGGCGAGCAAGGTGATCCAGACACTGATGACGAGCGCGAGCAGGACCACGACCACCCAGCGACCGATGAGGCCATCGGGACGCAGGCTCTCCACGGGACCCGCGAACGGGTCAGTCCTCGCCGCCTGGACCGTCAGCGCCGACGTGGCCAGCGGCGCCCCCGTCGCGTCGACGGCCGTCGCCACGAAACGCTGCGTGCCGGCCCACGTTGGCTGGTACGTCACGGTTGCGTCGCCCGTGGGACCGGTGTTCGCCGTGCCGATGAGCAGCTCTGGCGCGCCCGAGAACTCGTCGAGGTGCACGTAGAAGTTGACCGTGACCCCGCTCAGCGGCGTGGAACCGGCGTTCACCTGCGCCGAGAGTTCGACGCCGCGCTGACTGGCTGGGGTCGCTGACGTCAGCGAGAGCGTGGCGCCCATCGCCGCCGCCGCCGGCAGCGCCGCCGCCGCGACGCTGAAGAGCAGCACGCCGCCGAGCGCGCCGAGCGCACCGCGTACGCTCGTGGAACGAAGCTTCGTGAACATCACGCTCCCACCTCCTGCACCGTTGCGCGCTCGTGCGCCTCGTCGATCTCCTCGATCTCGGCCATGGACAGAATGGGCACGAAGCGGAACACGACGAGCAAGAGCAGCGGGATGGCCGCGGTGGCCGCCACGGTGATCGAGATCGGCACCCACGTGAAGTGGTACGTGCCCCAGTTCCCCGCGAGCACCCCCGCGCTCTTCAGCGGCGAGTTCACAAGCGGCTCGGTCGCCGGGGGGATGACGATCACGAGCCGCTTGATCCAGAGCGAGAGCACCACCAGCGTTGACGCGACGACCACGCCCGTGGTGGTGCGCAGCCGGCGAAACGCCATGATGACCAGGGGGATAACCCCTCCCGCGAAGAAGTACAGCCAGAACGGAATCGCGTAGCGACCGGCGACGATCTGGTACACCCACGCCGCGGCGCCCGTGGTGCCCGAGTACCCGTCAATCAGGTACTCGGTGAAGGTGAGGTACAGGTAGGCCGCGCCGAAGGCGATCATCAAGAAGCCCAGCCGCACGAAGTGGCGCGGGGTGATGAAGGCCTCGAGGTGGAAGAGCCGGCGCGACGCGGCGACGGTCAGCACGACGAGAGCCACGCCCGAGTAGAGCGCCGCGACCACGAAGTAGACCGGCAGGATCGTCTCCAAGTACCCGGCGCGCGAGGATGACGCGAAGGCGAAGGACAGCACCGAGTGCACCGACACCGCCATCGGGATGATCATGATCGCGACGAGGCCGATCGCGCCGTTCAGCCGGCGACGCTCGTAGGGCGTGCCCCCGAAGCGACCGACCAACACCCGGTAGAACGACTGGCGAACGCGCAGGCGTCCGCTCGTCGGCTCGACGTCGAAACGCTCGAGGGCGATCGCCGCGTCAGGGATCAGCGGGAGGTAGAAGAAGACGATGGTGGCGAGCAGGTAGGTGCTCACCGCAAAGAAGTCCCACAGGATCGGCGAGGAGAGGTTCCAGTAGGTGGGCCAGACGAGCTCCCAGACCCGGCTCGGGCTCCCCAGGTGGGGGATGATGAAGACCATCCCGATAGGCAGGGTCACGAGCGCCGTCGCCTCGGCGATGCGCGTGAGGGGCGCGCGCCACTCGGCGTGCGTGAGACGCAAGATCGCCGAGACCACCGCCCCGCCGTAGCTCACGCCGATGAAGGCGACGAGGTTCGCCTCGTAGATCGCCCAGAACGCGCCGTCGCCGTAACCGGCGACGCCGAGTCCGTTGGCCACCTGGTAGACCCAGGCCACGACGCCGAGCACCACGACGGCGCCGAGCACCACGACGGCGGGC